>NZ_JBHXCW010000192.1:0-15408 GCF_042725365.1 Lentzea sp. NPDC060358
GTTCCCGGGTTCGCGCGCTGCGCCACGGTGTTCTCGCCACCGCGATCGTGCTGGCCGTCTGCACGGTGGTCGCGCTGCTCTCGTTCCTGTCCTATTCGGACGGACGCGCGCAGCTGTCGTCGCTGACCTCCCGTGACGTCGGCTCGGTGGTGTCGTTCGCCGACGGCGCGGTCGAGGTGCGGTGGCCGTCGGGGTCGGCGCGCGTCCCGTACGAGAACGGTGCGCGGTTCGTGGGGCGGCAGACGCAGGTGGCGTTCGACCCCGCGGACCCGTCCCGCGCCGTGATCCCCGGATCGGACCTGTTCCTGGAGACCGACCGCGCGCTGGGCGGCGTGACGTTCTCGCTCGCCGTGATGATCCTCGTGCTCGTCGCCGGCGGGGTGCGGGTGCTGCTGGCGGTCCGGTCCGCCCGGTCCGCGGCGGAAACGGTGCCGGTGCGCCGGATCCGGCTGCAGTCGGGCCTGATGGTCCGGTCGTGGCTGGAGATCGAGGGCCGCACCGAGCGCTGGCTGCCCGTCTACTACGACCCGGTGCTCGTGACGCTGCCGTCGCCGGTGACCGTCGAACTGCGCGGCGGCCGGGTCGCCGTCGCCGACGGCGTGACGCTCTACCCGTCCGGTCGCGTCGTGACGAAGCACCCGCGGGGCCGGCGGACCGACAACCCGGCGCAGCCCGACCCGCAGACGCGCGCGCCGCGCGGCCTGCTCGCCCAGCTGCGGGTGGACGCGGTGTTCATGGTGCCCGCGCCGTTCGTCGGCATCTTCTGGGCCTACCTCGACGGCAGCGGGTTCACCGGCTGGATCACCGCGACGGTGATCGCCGCCGTGCTGGGGCTGTGGTGGGGCGCGTTCCGCGGTTCCGACCCGTCCTAGCCCTCGTCCTGCGCCTCCTCGGCGCGCTTGCGCCGCTTGCCCTCGTGCATCGCGGCGACGCGTGCCACGGGGATCGTGTGCCCCTGCTCGACCAGGTCGGCCGGCAGGCGTTGCGGCTCCGGCATGAGCTCGGTCCACGGGTCGCCGTCGAACCGCGTCCTGATCGTGAAGTCCGCCGGCGCGACGTCCGCCAGCGAGTCCCACGGCACGGGGAACGAGATCGGCAGCCCGTCGCGCAGTCGCGGGCTGTAGGCGGCCACGACGGTCGCGCTCCACGCCCTGGTCGAGTCGAGGAAGACCTTCCCGCCGCGTTCGGTCTTGATGTAGGCGGTGGTCGCCAGTTCCGGGCCGAGCTCCTCGGCCCGGGCCGCCACCGCGCGCGTCGCCGCGGCCACGTCGTCGGGGGAGTGCTCCCGCATCGGCACGAAGATGTGCACGCCCTTGGCGCCGCTGGTCTTCACGAGCCCGTCCAGGCCCGCCTGCGCGAGCGTCTCGCGGATCAGCAGCGCCGCCCGGACCGCGGCGGAGAAGTCCGCGCCCTCCGGCGGGTCGACGTCGAGCACCATGTGGGTCTGGTGGTGGTCCTCGCCGAAGTGGTCGCCCAGGTAGAGCGGCACGTGGTACTCGACGGCGCGCTGGTTCGCGAACCACATCAGCGTCTGCTCGTCGTCGCAGACCGCGTACCTGATCTTGCGGTGCGACGCCTCCGCCCAGACCTCGACGGTCTTCACGTGGTCCGGTGTGTACTTGGGGACGTTCTTCTGCATGAACGGGTCCTGGCCGCGCAGGATCCGCCACACCGAGAGCTGCCGCCCGGCGAGCACCGGCACGAACCGGTCGGCGACGAACTCCAGGTACTCCACCAGGTCGCCCTTGAGCAGCCCGCCGAACAGCGGCTGGTCGAGGGAGGAGAACTTGATCGGGCTACTGCTCATCGGGCACCTCGAGCTCGTCGCGGGCGGCCCACTCGAGCAGCGGTTCGATGGACCACACCGCGTCGTCGATGCCGGCGTGCAGGTCTCCCAGCTCGGCGTAGCGCTTCGGCACGGTCGCGATGGTGAACTCCCGCGGGTCGACGTCCGGGACCTCGTCCCAGCGGATCGGCGTCGACACCGTCGCCTCCGGGAAGCCGCGCACCGAGTAGGCGCTCGCGATCGTGCGGTCGCGGGTGTTCTGGTTGTAGTCCACGAACACCAGCTCCGGGTCGCGGTCCTTGCGCCACCACGTGGTCTCCACGTCGTCGGGCGCGCGCCGTTCGACCTCGTGCGCGAACGCCAGCGCGGCCTTGCGGACGTCCTGGAACCCGAACGAGGGCTTGATCCGCACGTAGACGTGCAGACCCTTCGACCCGGACGTCTTCGGGAACCCGGTGGCGCCCAGCTCGGCCAGCACCTCCTGCACCACCAGCGCCACCCGCCGGACGCGGTCGAACGAGCACTCCGGACCGGGGTCGAGGTCGATCCGCCACTCGTCGGGCTTCTCGGTGTCGGCCGCCCGCGAGTTCCACGGGTGGAACTCCACAGTGGACATCTGCACCGCCCAGATCACGTCGGCGAGGTGCGTGACGCTCAGCTCGTCGGCGTGGCGGTTGTAGCGCGGGAAGTGCACCCGCACCGTCCGCACCCACGGCGGCGCGCCGTTCGGCAGCCTCTTCTGGTGCACCTTCTCGCCCGTCACGCCCTCGGGGAAGCGGTGCAGCATGCACGGCCGTTCCCGCAACGCGCGGACGATCCCGTCGCCGACGGACAGGTAGTAGTGCGCGAGATCCAACTTCGTCTCGCCGCGCGCGGGGAAGTAGACGCGGTCGGGGTTGGAGATCCGCACGACGCGGTCCGCCACCTCGAGCTCCACAGCCGGAGACTTGCCCATGGAGGTCAACCTAGCCGCTCGCAGGCGTTTCCTCAGCGCAACGCCGGGTAGCTTGCGGACGTGGACCTGTTCTCGCGTTCGCTGTCCGACCTGCTCGACACCGTCGCGGGCCTGTCCGACGACGACTTCGCACGGCCGTCCGGGTGCGCGGACTGGCTGGTGCGGGACCTGGTGTGCCACTTCGTGATCGACGCCCAGGACGTGCTGATCACGCTGGTCACACTCACCGCGGACGCCGTGACGCACGACTCCGTCACGTACTGGGAGGTCACCCGCGAACCCGCGGACGACCCGCTGGCGGCGCTGACCGTGCGGCTCGCCGCGGCCTACGGCGAGCCGTGGATGCTGAAGCACCACGTCGACGACGTGGGCGGGGCGGCGCTGCGGGCCGCCCAGATCGCCGACCCTCGGCTCAAGGTGAGCACCCGGGACATGGTGCTGGCCGTGGCGGACTACCTGGGCGCCTACGTCTGGGAGTGGACGCTGCACCACCTGGACCTGGTGGCGCACCTGCCGGGAGCCCGCCGCCCGCACGCCGACGCGCTCGCCCGGTGCCGTGAGGTGCTGGAACTGCTCGCGGGCGCGTTCCCCGCCGCGTGGCGGGACGAGGACGTGCTGCTGGTGGGCACCGGCCGGCGCGCGCCGACCGAGCGGGAGCGCGCCGAGCTGGGGGACCGGCCGCTCCCGTTCGTGCTCGTCTAGTCGTCTTCCTCGGTGCGCGCCTTCTCCGCGAGACGCGCCTCCTCGGCCTTGAACTCCTTGAAGGTCGCGCGCTCCTTCACGAGCCAATCCGGGTTCTCGTCCTTGATCGCGTTGATCTGGTCGGTGGTGAGCGCGTCGGTCAGGCCCGCGCGCACGAGGCCCGAGGAGGAGATGCCCAGCTTCTGCGCGATCAGCTGCTTGGGGTGCGGGCCGTTGCGGCGCAGGTCGCGCAGCCACTCCGGCGGGTTGGCCTGCAGCTCGTTCAGCTCGTCGCGCGACACGACGCCCGCCTGGAACTCCTCGGGGGTGGCCTCGAGGTACACGCCCAGCTTCTTCGCTGCGGTGGCGGGTTTCATGGTCTGCTGCGACTTCATGCGAAAAGGGTAACGGGCTCGTCCGGTAGCCTCGGCACGTGACCGGATCGTTCACGCTCGCGTACGTCCCAGGCGTGACGCCGGGCAAGTGGGCGCGGGTCTGGCAGGAACGCCTGCCGGAGACCCCGCTCGTCCTCGTGCAGGTGACCGCCGCCGAAGCCGCCGCGAAGGTGCGCTCCGGCGAGGCCGACGCCGCGCTGCTGCGGCTGCCCGGCGACCGCGAGGACCTGCACGCCATCCCGCTCTACACCGAGACGACGGTCGTGGTGCACCCGAAGGACCAGGAGTTCGCGGACGAGCTGTCCGTGGACGACCTGGCGGGCCACGTGCTGTGGCAGCCGCTCGACGACACGCTCGGGTGGGAGTCGGTGCCCGGTCAGCCGCCGGTCGAGCGTCCGGAGACCACCGCGGACGCCGTCGAGGTCGTCGCGGCCGGGGTGGGGCTGCTCGTGGTGCCTCAGTCGCTCGCCCGCCTGCACCACCGCCGTGACCTGGCGTACAAGACGCTCGCCGACGCGCCGCAGTCGCGCGTGGCGCTGTCGTTCCCGATCCGCGACGAGAACCCCGAGCTGGTCGAGCACCTGATCGGCATCGTCCGCGGCCGCACGGTCAACAGCACCCGCGGCCCGCGGCAGGAGCCCGAGCGCAAGCCCCGGCAGGAACCGGCGAGGAAGCAGCAACAGCAGCGGGGGGCCGCGCCCCGGCAGCAGCAGAAGCCGCCCGCCAAGCGCGCGAAGACCCGCCGCGGACGCTGACGGTCACGAGTGGACTCACTGCCCGTTCTGGGTGGTGAGCTGCTCGCGGAGGCGGTCCTCCTGCGCCTGGATCTCGGGCGTCACGACGCTCTCGAACGCCTCCGGGCCGTGGATCTGCCGGATCTCCACCTCGCCGGTCTGGAACGGCGCCCTCCTCAGCCACTCGACGGCGTCCTGCAGCGACGGCAGCTCCCAGATCCAGAAGCCCGCGATCAGCTCCTTGGTCTCGGCGAACGGGCCGTCGGTGACCGTCGTCGCGCCCTTGCCGCCGAACGCGACCCGCGCGCCCTTCGCGCTCGGGTAGAGGCCGTCGCCCGCGAGCATCACCCCGGCCTTGACCAGCTCCTCGTTGTAGTCGCCCATCGCCGAGAGCTCCTGCGCGGTGGGCAGCACGCCGTTCTCGGTGTCCTCGTTCGCCTTGACGATGACCATGAACCGCATCTCGATCTCCTCTGGCTGGTGTCGTCCGTTTCTACCCACGCGTCGATCGGCGGCCCCGGCTTTCGACCGGCGCGCCGTGAATGTGACCGGAGTCACAAAGCGAGGTGAAGACTAGGCTCGGGGACATGCGCGAAGACGTCGACTGGATCCTCGACAACTGCCAGGTCTGGGCCATCGTGGGGCTCTCGGACAACCCGTCCCGCGCGGCCCACGGCGTCGCCCGGTTCCTGCAGGAGCGGGGCAAGAAGATCGTGCCGGTGCACCCGTCGGCCGAGACCGTGCACGGCGAGCAGGGCTACGCGACGCTGGCCGACATCCCGTTCGAGGTGGACGTCGTCGACGTGTTCCGCCGCTCGCAGGACGCCGGCCAGTTCGCCGACGAGGCCGCCGCGATCGGCGCCAAGGCGGTGTGGTTCCAGCTCGGAGTGGTCGACGACGACGCCTACCGGCGGGCCAAGGACGCCGGGCTGCGCATGGTGATGGACGTCTGTCCCGCGATCGAGTGGCGCTCCCGTTGAACGAGTGGATAGCCTGCCCAGATCGTCTCCGGACACATGGGGGTTCCGGGGACAGTCAGCCTGGGGGCTCGATTTCGCATGCTCGTCGACATCAACGCGCTGCACCCGGCGGAGTCACCGCGACTCGCCGGCTGCAGTGAGGAGTTCGTCCGCTCACTGGCGTCGTCCGGCGCCCAGCTTCCACCGGTCGTGGTGCACCGCGCGACCATGAAGGTCGTGGACGGCACCCACCGGGTGAAGGCCGCGGTCCTGCGCGGCTGCCGTTCCGTCGAGGTCGAGTACGTCGACGGCCCGGCGGAGGACGTCTTCTGCCTGTCCGTGTCGCTCAACCTGCCCACGCTGTCGACCGCCGACCGCGAGGCCGCGGCACGCCGGCTGCTGCGCTCGCACCCGCAGTGGTCCGATCGCGCGATCGCGGCGTCGACCGGCCTCGCGGCCAAGTCCGTCGGCGTGCTGCGGCGCGCGGTGGGCGGCCAGGCCGCGGTGCGGGTGGGCCGCGACGGCAAGGTGCGGCCGGTCAACTCGGCGGCGGGCCGCCGCCTGGCCGGTCAGCTCATCACCGAACGCCCGGACGCCTCGCTGCGCGACATCGCGCGGGTGGCCGGGGTGTCGCCCGGCACGGTCCGCGACGTGCGGCGCCGGATGGACGCGGGCCTCGACCCCGTGCCGGAACGCATGCGGGTGGCGGAACGCACGTCCGTCCCGGCGCCGCGCACGGGCGTGCGCACGCCCGGCGAGACCCTGCCGATCCTGCGCCGCGACCCGTCGCTGCGGTTCACCGAGCACGGGCGGATGGCGTTGCGGTGGCTGGAGGGGCACGCGGTGTCGCCGGGGGAGTGGGGCGCGATGGTGGCCGGGATGCCGTCGCACTGCCGCGAGCTCGTGGCGGACATGGCGCGCGGGTGCGCCGAGGCGTGGGGGGAGATGGCGGACGCGCTGGAGCAGGAGAACCGCCGCACCGCCGTCTAGTGCGGTGCCAGGGCCCGTTCCGCGAGTGGCTGTGAACGCACCGCCTCCGGGTCACCCTTCTCGAACGGACCCGCGGGACAGGCCCTAGGCGAACAGGATCTCCTTGATCTCGCCCGCCACCTCGCGCCCCGCCGCGGGCCGCAGCCGCGACAGCAGCCTGCTGAACGCGGTCAGGTCGATGTGCACGGTCGCCGACTGCACCTGCCGGATGTCGTCGAGCAGCCCGGCGACCAGCTCGCACGCGTGCTCGACCTCGCCCGACTCGGCGTGGGCCAGCGCGCGGCGCAGGCCGAACCGGGTGCGGGCGCGCAGCGCGGTGGGCGTGATCAGCGGCAGCTGGACGTCCAGGATCCCGGCCGCCTCCGCGTGGCGGCCGAGGTCGTGGAACGCCCAGGCGCGGGTCATCGCGACCTCGTCGACGAGGCTCGTCGAGCCGTAGGGGGAGTCGCCGGCCATCCGGCGCAGCTCGGCCGCGCGGTCGAGGGCCTGCTCGCAGCGCACTTCGTCCCCCGCGAGGGCGTAGCCCTGCGCTTCCCGTTGCGCGGCACCGGCCTGCACAGCCGCGGACCGGGCCTTGCCCGCCTGGCGCGCGTAGTGGACCGTCGTGCGGGCGTCCCCCTTGTAGAGCGCGAACTCCGCCTGGCGCACCAGCGCCCACGCCTCCAGCTCGCGGTCACCGCCCTTCACGGCGTACCGGACCGCGCGCCTGGTCAGTTCGGCGGCGGAGGCGTCGTCGCCGCGTTCCTGCTCCATCCAGCCCGCGTACTCGGCGAACCGGGCCGCCAGCAGCCACAGCTCCCGGCCGAGCACGGGGTCGTCGGCCGACCGGGCCAGGTCGTTCAGCGCCTCCAGCTGCGGGCGCAGGCCGGCGAGCACGACCTCCGGGCTGAGCCGGTGGCCCAGGGTGCGGTGGCCGTCGAACATCGTGCCGAAGGTGAGCAGGGTGGTGTGGTCGCTGGGAATCGGCCTGGCCGGAGCGTCGGCGAGCTCGATCAGCCTGCCCCCGGCCTGCAGCGCCTCGTCGAGGACCCTGGCCATTTCCGGGTTCGGTGCGACCTGACCGTTCTCGATCTTGCTGAGGTGGCCCTTGCTGTACGAGACCACGTCGGTCATCTGATTGAGTGACAGACCGCGCTCGTTGCGCAGGCGGCGGACCTCCTGTGCGAACGTGGGCGGCAACGGCTTCACCCCCTCCACAGCAGTGTGGAGGGCGAGAAACAACCAAACGGGGAATGTCCACGAATTGGCAATTCATTGACGATCAACTGGGGCTAACTGGAGCGGGTCGCGATGGTTCCATGTGAGTCATGGTGATGACGCGGTTCGACGAGGCGGCTGGTGTGGTGATGGTCTGGCAGCGCTTGGCGACCAACGTGGTGCACCGGTCCCCGTGGTTCGAGGTCCGCGCGGACGACGTCGTGAGGCCGGACGGCGGCCACGGCACCTACACCCACGTCGTGGCGCCGGGGTCGGTCACGGTGCTCGCCCTGCAGGACGACGACCAGGTCGTCCTGACCCGGCAGTGGATCTACACGCACGGCGGGACGGAGTGGCGGCTGCCCGGCGGCGCCGTCGACACCGCGGACGCCGACCCGCTGGCCGCCGCGCGCCGCGAGCTCGCGGAGGAGACCGGCCTGCGCGCGCGGACGTGGGAACCCCTCGGGCAGATCCACGGCGCCGACAGCCTCAGCAACCACGTGGACCACATCTTCCTCGCCACCGGGCTCACCCAGGGCGAACAGGCCCTGGAGCCCGGTGAGGCCGACCTGTGCGTGCGGACCATGCCGTTCTGCCGCGCGCTCGACCTCGTCCGGCAGGGCATGCTCCCGCACGCCGGCAGCTCGCACGCGCTGCTCGTGATGGCGCTGCGCCGCACGACCCAGAAATAGCGTTGCCGGGGTTTCCTCATTTCGCTGGAAACAGGAAACCCGTTCTCATTCGACTGGCGGAAAGCCACTCTTGGTGCAACGGCGAGAACAACGGCCGGAAAGCCAGTCAGAATGAGAAGGTGAATTTCTCGATGAGAATGATCTGCTCTCTCGCCACCGTCGTGAAGGTCGCCGCGATCTGCCTTTTCGTGGGATTCGTGGTCGGCACTTTCTTCATGGTCTCGGTGATCTGACGCGCTTCTCCGGACTGCGGTTCTCCCTGAGTCGTCGAGGGAGGTGTCAGCTGTGGAACCGCACTTCTGCGAGAACTTCTGATCCGGTAGGCCCCTGATCGTGAACGGTCAGTCGCGAGGCGTCCACTGCACGCCGTAGCCGCGGCCCTGACGAGGATGCGGGAACGAGACGTCGATCTCGCCGATCTCGTCAATGGGCAGCGACTTCGGCCAGGGCGTCAGATCGTCGGTGTCGCGCGCCAGTGCCTCTTCCACGCGCCACACCGCTTCGGGCAGGTCGTCCCGGTCGAAGCGGACCCGCAACCGGAACGACTCGCACATCCGCTCTGGCCAGAACACGTAGGTCGGACGCATCGACTGTCCCCGCGGTACCCGCACTTCGAGTGCGAACTGGTGTGTTTGTCCCGCGTCGAGGGGGCGGGGCAACCGCAGCTTCATCAGGAAGCGCCGCGGGGACGGGCGTTCGTGGCCGATGAGCTCGACTCCGTGCAACACCTCCACGTCCAGATCCCCGGGAGCACCATCGGGCGTGGGGGCGGGGATCGTGATGGACCACGCGATCTCGTTGACACCGTCGGTGTCGGCCACCACGGTCCGGCGCTCCGTGCACGCGGGCGTCGGGCCGTCCAGCTTCAGCAGCGCGTCGAACTCCTTGACGTGCCACAGTTCCGACGGCGCCACGTGCGTCGTCGACCCGGCCGGCTGCAGCGCCACCTCCACCAGGCGCTGCAGTCCGGCGTCCATCCTCCTGCGCACCGTCCGCGCGCCGCGGTCCTGTTGCCGCGCGAGCCATTCGATGCGTTCGTTGAGGAACCGGAACTGCGCGTCCTCGTGCAGTCCGAGGGGTGCCAGAACGGCGTTGCGGACCTCCACCGGGAATCCGCGCACCGCGTTCAAGACCCAGCCCTGCAGTTTCGTTCTCACGGCCTCCGCGCCGTCGGACTCCACGAGGCCGCACACCTGGCGCAGCGCCGGACCGACGTGCAAGTCGATACCGGGGGTCTGCACACCCCGCCCGCGGCACAGGGTGCGCAGTTCTTCCATGAGCTGCTCGGGCGATACAGGCATCCGTCCTCCGCGCGGAAATGCTTTTCGTGGCATGTCGGGCATACCTGACCGGACGTTACTCCGGATGCACCATCCGGGTGAAGGTGATCGTACGTGGCCGAACGGACAGGTCGACAGCGTCTCGACATCCGGCCGCCGCCGATCGACCGATGTCCCCGCCTGGTGGTTGACGGTAACGTGGCGATCACAGGCAGTGACGCCCTCCGGTCACCGCCACCCCTGCTGATGGAGGTTGTTTCTTGCTGCGCACAATCGTTTCGGCTTTATCGGCGTTCGCGCTGGTCAGCGCGGTCCCGGCGGTCGCCGCACCGACGGAGAGCGCTTACCTGCTGCAGTTCCGCAGCACCCTCTCCGACGCCCAGCGCCACCAGCTCCAGGGTCTCGGCGTGCGGCTCGGCACGTTCGTCCAGGACGGCACCTACGTCGCGCGCATGACGAGCACCACGCGCGTCTCGCGGCTGAGCTACGTGCGCGACGTGCGCCCGTTCCAGGCCCAGCCCCCGGTCGCGGCGCTCGGCGGCTCGTCCGACTACCTGGTGACGCTGACCGGGCCGGACGCTCGCGACCAGCAGACAGTCGCCGCCAGGGTGAAGTCGCTGGGCGGCAAGGTGAACGTCATCTCCGCGAGCCGTGAGCACATCCTCGCCACGCTCGACTCCGGCCAGGCCGCGCAGCTCGCGAAGCTGCCCGCCGTGCTCGCCCTCGACCCGGTCTCGGCGCCGGAGAACGACATGGCGATCTCGCGCGAGTCGTCCGGCGCCAACTACGTCGAGGCCGTCGGCGGCTACCGCGGCCAGGGCGTGCGCGGCGAGGTCATGGACGGCGGTTTCCGCTTGACGCACCAGGAGTTCCAGGCGAAGCCCGCGCTCCAGCACACCACCAACTCGACCGACACCTCGCACGGCACCTCGACCTACGGCGAGATCTTCGCGTCGGGCGTCTCGTCCGCACACACCGGCCTGCTGCCGGAGGGCCAGGGCATCACGGCCGTCTACCAGCGCGGCGACCGCTACGCGCTGGCCGGCGAGCTCGTCGACCCGGCGGGGCGGTACCGGGCCGTGTTCCAGTCCAACAGCTGGGGCGACGCGCTCACCACGTCCTACAACTCCATCTCGCAGCAGATGGACAAGATCGTGTTCGACCACGACCTGCTGATCTGCCAGTCGCAGAGCAACGCGGGCACGCGCAGCTCCCGTCCGCAGGCGTGGGCGAAGAACGTGCTGTCGGTCGGCGGCCACTACCACTTCAACACCGCGGACCGCGCCGACGACAGGTGGAACAGGGGAGCGTCGATCGGCCCCGCCGCCGACGGCCGCATCAAGCCGGAGCTGTCGAACTTCTACGACCGCATCGACACGACGTCGTCCTCGACCGACTCCTCCTACACCACGTCGTTCGGCGGCACGTCCGGCGCCACCCCGATCACCTGCGGCAACGCCGGTCTGCTGTTCCAGATGTGGGCCGACGGCGTGTTCGACGGCGGCCCCGGCAAGGCCCGTGACGTCTTCGAGGCCCGCCCGCACGCGGCGACCGCGAAGGCGCTGCTGGTCAACACGGCCGACCAGCACGCGTTCAGCGGCACCGGGCACGACCAGACCCGCACCCACCAGGGCTGGGGCACCGCGTCCGTGCGCAACCTCTACGACCGCGCGCAGGCGGGCGGCTGGCGGCTGCCGGTCCTCGTGAACGAGTCCGACCTGGTCGTGACCGGTCAGACGCGCAGCTACACCGTGGAGTCCGACGGCCGGACCCCGTTCCACGCGACGCTCGCCTACACCGACCCGGCCGGGTCGCCGACCTCGGCCAAGGCGACCGTCAACGACCTCACGCTGAAGGTCACCGCCCCCGACGGCACGGTCTACTGGGGCAACAACGGCCTGCTCGAGGGCAACTGGTCCACCCCCGGCGGCGTCGCGAACACCGTCGACACCGTGGAGAACGTGCTGGTCCAGGCGCCCTCCGCGGGCACCTGGACCGTCGAGGTCGTCGCGACCGCCGTCAACGTCGACGGCCACGTCGAGACGAGCGAGACCGATGCCGACTACGCGCTGGTCGTGTCGTAGGCCGGCCCGCCCGCGACGACCGGCCGGCGTCGTCGCGGGAGAGGGCTACTCGAACCTGGCCGGGTCGCCCGCCCCGTAGCGGATGATCTCGGCCTCGCCGCTCGAGAAGTCCACCACCGTGGTGGGCGTGGTGCCGCACTCCCCGGAGTCGATCACCGCGTCCACCACGTGGTCCAGCCGGTCCTTGATCTCCCAGCCGTCGACCAGCGGCTCCGCCTCGTCCGGGAGCAGCAGCGTCGACGTGAGCAGCGGCTCGCCCATCGCCTGCAGCAGCGCCTGCGTCACCACGTGGTCCGGGATGCGCGCGCCGACCGTCTTCTTCTTCGCGTGCATCATCCGGCGCGGCACCTCCTTCGTGGCGGGCAGGATGAAGGTGTAGTTGCCCGGCGTGGAGGCCTTGATCGCGCGGAACACCGCGTTGTCGACGACGACGAACTGCCCCAGCTGCGCGAAGTTCTCGCACATCAGCGTGAAGTGGTGCTTGTCGTCGAGCTTGCGGATCTCCCGGATCCGGTCGATCCCGTCCTTGTTGCCCAGGCGGCAGCCGAGCGCGTAGCAGGAGTCGGTCGGGTACGCGATCAGGCCGTCCTCCTGCAGGATCCGCACGGCCTGGTCGATGGCGCGCTTCTGCGGGTTGACCGGGTGGACGTCGAGGTACTTGGCCATGCCGGGCAGGATATGCCGATCAAGGTTTGAGCAGCACTTTGACCATGCCGTCGTTTTTCTTCTGGAACGTCTCGTACGCCTCGGGCGCGGCGTCGAGCGGCAGGTGGTGCGTGGCGAAGCCCTCCGTGCCGAACGGGTCGCCGTCGACGAGCAGCGGCAGGATCTCCGGGACCCAGCGCCACACGTTCGCCTGACCCATCCGCAGCTGGATCTGCTTGTCGAACAGCGTCAGCATCGGCATCGGGTCCGCCATGCCGCCGTAGACGCCGGAGATCGAGATCGTGCCGCCCCGGCGGACCATGTCGATGGCGCTGTGGAGGGCGCGGAGCCGGTCGACGCCCGCCTCCTTCATGAGCTTCTGGGCCATCGCGTCCGGCAGCAGCCCGGTGAGCTGCTGGGCGACCTTCCCGGCCGGCGCGCCGTGGGCCTCCAAGCCGACCGCGTCGATCACCGCGTCCGGCCCGCGCCCGTTCGTGAGGTCGCGGACGACCTCGGTGAGGTGCTTGCCGACGCCGCGCAGGTCGATCGTCTCCACACCGCACGCCTTGGCGCGGGCGAGCCGTTCGGGGACGAGGTCGATGCCGATGACCCGCGCGTTCTTCCGCTTGGCCACCCGGCAGGCCATGTCGCCGATGGGGCCGAGCCCGAGCACCGCGACCGTCTGGTCGGCCTGGACGCCCGCGTACTCGACGGCCTGCCACGCCGTGGGCAGCACGTCGCTGAGGTAGACGAACCGGTCGTCCGGCGGGCCCTGCGGCACCGGGATCGGCAGGGAGTTGCCGAACGGGACCCGCAGGTACTCGGCCTGCCCGCCGGGCACCTGGCCGTAGAGCTTGGTGTACCCGAACAGCGCCGCGCCCGACCCGTGCTCGTGGACCTGGGTGGTCTCGCACTGGCTCTGCAGGCCCTGCTCGCACATGAAGCAGTGGTTGCAGGAGACGTTGAACGGGACCACCACCCTGTCGCCGGGCCGGAGGGCCGTGACCTGCGGCCCGACCTCCTCGACGATCCCCATCGGCTCGTGCCCGAGGACGTCGCCCTCGGACAGGAACGGTCCCAGCACCTCGTACAGGTGCAGGTCCGACCCGCAGATGCCGCTCGAGGTGATCTTGACGATGACGTCGTCCGGTTCCTTGAGCACCGGGTCGGGGACGGTGTCGACCCGGACGTCGCGCTTGCCGTGCCAAGTGACTGCCTTCATGCCCAGGGCATTACCCCGACGAGGCGTTGATAACCTGGGACGACTTCCTTTCCCCGGTTTGGAGACCTCCAGCGATGCTCGACCGTGCCGTCGTCGACGCCCTGTTCCCCTCGGACCTGCCCGAGCCGTCCGCCTGGGAGGAGCGGTACCCGCCGCGCGGCCTGGGCGAGGACGCGAAGGTCACCCGCCTGGGCCCGTCGCCGACCGGTTTCCTGCACATCGGCGGCCTCTACGTGGGAATGATCGACCGCGACATCGCCTCCCACTCGGGCGGCTCGTACATCGTGCGCGTCGAGGACACCGACCAGGCGCGCGAGGTCCCCGGCGCCGTCGAGCAGTTCACCAGGGCCTTCGCCTACTTCGGCATCGAGCCGGACGAGGCCGACTCGGCCGGCGCCTACGGCCCGTACCACCAGTCGCAGCGCGAGCAGGTCTACCTGACGTACGTGCGCGAGCTGCTGCGCGCCGGCAAGGCGTACCTCTGCTTCGCGACGAAGGAAGAGCTCGCGGACATCACCGCCCGCCAGCAGGCCACGAAGCTCCCCACCGGCTACTACGGCCGCTGGGCGATCTGGCGCGACAAGAGCGCCGAGGAGGTCCAGGAGGCCCTGGACGCCGGCCGCCCGTACGTCGTCCGCTTCCGCTCGCCGGGCAAGGCGGGGGAGCGCACGAAGTTCACCGACGCCATCCGCGGCGAGCTCGAGCACGAGGCCAACCGCAACGACGTGGTGATCCTCAAGGCCTCGGACCAGTCCCCGCGCCTGCCCACCTACCACTTCGCGCACGCGGTCGACGACCACCTGATGCGCGTGAACCTGGTGATCCGCGGCGAGGAGTGGATCTCCAGCGTCCCGACCCACCTGCAGCTCTTCGACGCCCTGGGCTTCGACCGCGTCGAGTACGCCCACATCGCCCCGCTGATGAAGCAGCAGGGCGGCTCCCGCCGCAAGCTCTCGAAGCGCAAGGACCCGGAAGCCTCGGTCGAGTACTTCATCGAGGCGGGCTTCCCGGCCGAGGCCGTCCGGTACTACCTGCGCGGCCTGGTGAACGCTCGCCTGGCCGACCTGCCGCTCGCCGAGGCGCTGCAGGCCCCCGTCGTGCTGTCCGAGTGCGGCGTGGCGGGCCCCCTGGTCGACCTCGTGAAGCTGGACGACATCTGCGCCGACTACGTCGCGACCCTGTCGGGCGAGGAGATCGTCGACCGCATCGCGACGTGGGCGTCCTCCTACGACCCGGAGCTGGTGGCGGTCCTGTCGGAGCACCGCGCGCAAGCCCTGGCAGCCCTGCGGGTGGAGCGCGGCCCGGAGGTCGCGAACCCGCGCAAGGACCTCCGCAAGTGGTCCGACTTCCGCACCGCCTACGGCTTCTTCTTCCCCTCCCTGTTCCCCCTGGTGTCGGACCGCGCCGACGAGCGCCTCGGCGGCCTGCCCGCGGAGCTCATCGCGGCCTTCGCGGCGGACTTCGCCGACGGCTACGCCGACCTCGAGGACGGCCAGGAGTGGTTCGGCCAGATCCGCGAGCTGGCGACGAAGCACGGCTTCGCCCCGAACCCCAAGGAGTACAAGAAGAACCCGGACGCCTACCCCGGCTCGATCCGCGAGGCGGCCCAGCTGATCCGCGTGGCGCTGACCGGGTCGAAGGCGAGCCCGGACCTGCACGCGGTGGCCCGCACGCTGGGCGCGGACGAGGTGCTGCGCCGGGTGCGCGCTCTGGCTGGCTGACACCAGCACGCAACGGCCCCCGGTTCCGCAGGAACCGGGGGCTTTCCTTTGACCACCAAGGCAAGCT
>NZ_JBHXCW010000193.1:0-15346 GCF_042725365.1 Lentzea sp. NPDC060358
GGGGCCGATCTGCATTTCCGGACACACGGCGAGAAATGCGGCCGACAGGTCCTCTTCGACAGGACCCCGACCGTCCCGGACACGCCCCCAGGCCGCTGGAGTCCCCCACAGGTGACGCGAATCACACGGTCACGAAAAGCGAAAAAGATTCTATTCAGAAGCGAATTGTCGCAAGCCTTGTTCGCCGACGAGTCGACATCCGGCCCGGCTGACCCACAGGGCCGAAGGTCCCGAACGACTGACGAAAAAGGGCATCAACGTTCCCGATAAGCCACTCGATCGTGTGATACGTCTCGACACGGGCGGAAGCACACATCACCGTGTTTACAGGGCGTAGGGCGTTCGTTCTACGCCAAACAATGTGACCCGACTACGCAGCGTTAACCCGTATGAGTGAAGGTTGAAGTTTCAACTGACGGTACGTAACAGCTGTCTAGATCCAAACGACGTAGGCAGTGGTTCGGCACTCGTTGAATAACTGGGAGAAGCTCGTGATGGACTCCGCACCCGCCGTTAGTCCTGCTCACCGGTCTTGGATAGTGGTCGCGGCCAAGACCATCGTCATGCTGCAACTGCTCGCCGTCGTCTACGTCTTCACGTCCGCCTGGGTGGCCATCGCCGTCACCGCCGGGCTCGCCCTCGTGGTGCTCTCGGTCCGCTCGCTGTCGCGGGCGTCGGGCAAGGTCGACCAGATCTTCGACGAGGAACTGCGCCGGTCCTAGGCACGTGCGGCGGGCGGGTCAGTTGACGAAGCCCCGCGAGGGCAGGCCCTCCGGGAAGCGTTCCAGCGCCTCGCCGGCCACCTCGGCCAGGGACTGGAGGGTCGCGGTCTCCGCGGGGGTCGCGGTGTGCGGGACGGCCCAGTAGCAGCCGATGGCGCCGAGTGGTTCCGGCCGCAGGATCGGCGCCATCACGAGGCTTCTCACGAATGTCGGGCGATACGCTTCCTGAGGAATCCTCGAATCGAAGCGGATGTCCCTGATCGCCACGGTCTGGCGATTCCTCATCGCCCAGCCGCTGATGCAGTTGACGGCCGGGAAGCGCTGGCCCTTCCACAGCGGGCTCATCGAGTCCTCGTCGGCGTAGTAGCAGAGATCGCCGTCGAGCAGCACCAACGTCGCACCGTGAGCGGCCAGCGAGAAGCGGGCGGTCGTGCGGACGATCCGCTGCACTTCCTCCAACGTGGCCGCGCCGGTCAGGCGATCCATCGTGTCGGACATGTATCCAAGTTATCTCCCGAAGAGCGTTTCTTCCAGGTATTCCTCGTCGGGGAAACACGATCTGATCAATTGATCTACCCGATCCGCGCGGGTTTGTTTCACGGCGGCGTGGAAGGCGGCCGGGCCACTCGGCTCGGGGCACCCGTGATGCTCGTGTCATCCGGCAAATCCCCCTGGCCGAACTTCGGACTCTAGTGTTGAAGGGTGACGACGCACCCCTCTCCCAACGTTCCGGACCAGCTCTTCGACGACCCCGCCGCCGAGGCCCGGTGGCGTGAGCGGTTCACCGCTCCCCGGATGAGCCTGCCCGGCTGGGCCGACGACGCACCGGACCGCACGCTCTACGTCTCCAACGCGAGCGGTGTCTGGGAGATCTACGCCTGGGACCGGGCGACCGACGAGCACCGCCGGGTCACCGACCGGCCCAACGGCACGTCGCACGGCACGCTGAACCCCGACGGCACCGAGATCTGGTGGTTCGACGACCACGACGGCGACGAGTTCGGCGTGTGGGTGCGCGAGCCGTTCACCTCGGACGGCAGCAAGGCCGAGCCTGCGCTGCCCGACGTGACGGCCGGCTACCCGGCGGGTCTCGAGATCGGGCCGACCGTCACGGCGGTGGCCGCGTCCACCGACGACGGCACCACGGTCTGGCTGTCGCGCGGCGGCCGGTCCGAGGTGATCTACCAGCACGTCAACGACGCCGGCGTGTCCGCGATGGCGAAGGACGAGTCGCTGGTCGTGATCGCGCACTCCGAGCACGGCGACAACCGCCACATGGCGTTGCGCGTGCTCGACGCCGCCACCGGTGAGACCAGGGCCGAGAAGTGGGACGGCAAGGGCAAGGGCCTCGACGCCATCTCGTTCAGCCCGGTGCGCGGCGACCAGCGGCTGCTGGTGCTGCACGAGCGCCGCGGCCGCGAGGAGCTGCTGATCTGGGACGTCGCCGCGGACACCGAGACCGAGGTCGTGCTCGACCTGCCGGGCGAGGTCGCCGCCGACTGGTACCCGGACGCGGACGCGCTGCTGATCGTGCACACCCACCACGGCCGCAACACCGTGCACCGCTACGACCTCGCGAGCGGCGAGCTGTCCACCCTGGACACCGCGCCCGGCGTGATCGGCTCGGCGGGCGTGCGGCCGGACGGCACGGTCGAGTACTCGTGGTCCTCTGCCGAGAAGTCCACGGTGATCCGCGCGCTGGCCACCGACGGCACCGAGAGCGTGCTGGTCGAACCGCAGGGCGCGAAGCCCGCGACGTCGCGCAAGCTCGAGGACGTCTTCGTCGGCGAGGTGCACGCGCTGGTCTCCAGGCCTGACGGCGAGGGTCCGTTCCCGACGGTCTTCCTGATCCACGGCGGCCCGCACTCCTCCGACGAGGACCGCTTCTCGGCCTACCGCGCGGTGTGGCTCGACGCCGGGTTCGCCACGGTGCACGTGAACTACCGCGGTTCCAGCGGCTACGGCTCGAAGTGGCGCGACGCCATCGAGGGCAGGCCGGGCCTGACCGAGCTCGAGGACATCGCCGCCGTGCACGACTGGGCGGTCGAGTCCGGGCTCACCGACCCGGCGAAGTCGGTGCTGAACGGCGCTTCGTGGGGCGGCTACCTGACCCTGCTCGGCATCGGCACGCAGCCGCAGCGCTGGGCCGTCGGCGTCGCGGGCGTCCCGGTGGCGGACTACCTCGCCGCCTACGAGGACGAGATGGAACCGCTGCGGGCGTTCGACCGGGCGTTGTTCGGCGGGTCACCCGAGGAGCTCCCGGAGCTCTACCGGGAGTGCTCGCCGCTCACCTACGTCGACCAGGTCACCGCTCCGGTGCTGATCCTGGCGGGCGAGAACGACCCGCGCTGCCCGATCCGGCAGATCGACAACTACCTCGACGCGCTCGCGGAACGCGGCCACACCTACGAGATGTACCGCTACGACGCCGGCCACGGCTCGCTGGTCGTCGCCGAGACGATGGTGCAGATCGCGGCCGAGGTCGACTTCGCCCGCCGCCACCTCGGCCTCTAGACACGACGAGGCCCGCTCCACCGGGGAGCGGGCCATCTGTCGTCCCGGAGCAGGTCAGGCCGACTGGGCCTGCCACATCCAGTGCGCCTGCTCCAGTTCCTGCGTGATGCCGATCAGCAGGTCCTGGGTCACGAGGTCCGGCTTGTCGGTCTCGTCGATGCGCGAGCGCATCCGCGAGATCAGCGAACCCAGCGTCGTCGTGATCGACGTGACGACCTGGTCCTCCTTCAGCCAGCCGGTCTCGATCGCGGGCAGGCCGGTCGACTCGGCGATGGTCTTCGCCGTGCCGTTGGGCGTGACGCCGAGAGCGGACGCGCGCTCCGCGACCTGGTCGGCGGCGTTGCGCGCCAGGACGACCAGTTCGTCGAGCTGGAGGTGGACGCTGCGGAAGTTCTTGCCGATCACGTTCCAGTGCGCCTGCTTCCCGATCAGGGACAGGTCGACCAGGTCGACCAGCGTCGCCTGCAGCACGGCTCCGACCGCGTCGCGGTCACCGTCGGACAGCGGGCTGGTGATCGGGTTCTTGGCCATGGTGAACGCGCCTCTCTTAGACGGTGACGCTGAGGGTCACCTCGATGTTGCCGCGGGTCGCGTTGGAGTACGGGCAGACCTGGTGGGCCTGCTCGACGAGCTTCTCCGCGACCGCCTGGTCGAGTCCGGGGACCTTCACCGCGAGCTCGACGGCGAGCTGGAAGCCGCCGGCGCCGTTGGATCCGATCCCCACCTTGGCGGTTACCTCGGAAGACGCAACTTGAATCTTCCCGGCGCGGGCGACGGCGGCGATGGCGGAGTTGAAGCACGCCGAGTACCCGGCCGCGAACAGCTGCTCGGGGTTGGTCGCGTCGCCGCCGGGGCCGCCCATCTCCTTCGGGACCGACAGCACCTCGTCGATCACACCGTCGGAGGAACGCACCTCGCCGTTGCGGCCTTCGCCGTAAGCAGTCGCCACAGCCGTGTACAGCGCTTCCATGCCGCTCTCCCTCGAGTCAGTCGGTAGGACCTTTCACCCGGGAAGAACGCATCGCGCGCGATTTAAATGCCCGGTCGTGACTCAGCTCACGTCGCGGCGGGAGGCCTGACTCAGCGCGAACTCGACGACCTGGCGGCCGATCACCCGCAGGTTGCGGTCCACGTCGGAGTCCGAGCAGGCGCCGTCGCCGTCGAACTTGACCTGCGCGGAGTTGATCGCGGCACCCAGCGGCGTCGGCCAGCCGCGCAGCGCGTGCACGATCGAGCGGACGGCCGCGAGCGTGTTCACCGCGGCCTGCCAGCCGTACGCGGCGGTGATCGTGCCGATGGCGCGGCCGTCGAGGTACGGGCGGTCGTCGTCGCGGAGGTCCTCGATGTAGTCGAGGGCGTTCTTGACCAGGCCGGACACGGTGCCGTGGTAGCCGGGCGACACGACGATCACGCCGTCGGCCCTGCGCAGGTCCTCGACCATCCTCAGCGCGACGTCCGTGCGGTCGGGCACCGACGGGTCGTAGAACGGGAGCACCAGGTCGGGGCCGCTGTACTGGATCGTCCGCGCACCGAGCTCACGGGCGCCCTCCAGGGCCACCCGCAGGGCCCGCTCGGACTGCGAGTCGGACCTGATCGAGCCCCCGATGCCCACCACCGTCACCGTCATGCCTGCGATCCTTCCACCTCCAGATACCTGGAGATCCAGCACTACTCGCGAGTAACCTGCACCACATGTCGAACTTCCAGGCGGCCGTGCTGGCCGGTGCTCTGCGCTTCGCGTTCGGTCTACCCGGCCCCGTGCGTCGTCTCATCGCCGGTACGCCCATCCGCCTGGACGGCCAGGACCTGCACCCCGAGGCGCAGCTCCTGCTCCGGCTCCAGCAGCTGTCCGGAACCGACTGGCGCACGAGGTCAGCATCCGAGAGCCGGCTGGACCTGGAGTTGAGTTCCAAGCTCGTCTCGGGGCCGAAGATCACCGGAGTGGGTGCGCGCGAGCTCACCATCGGGGAGTTCGCCGGTCGGCTCTACACGCCGGACGGCCTCGCGCCCGGCTCGGCGCTGTTGATCTTCTACCACGGCGGCGGCTGGGTCACCGGAAGCCTCGACAGCCACGACAACCTGTGCCGGTTCCTCGCGAAGGAGGCCGGGGTGCGGGTGCTCGCGGCCGACTACCGGCTCGCGCCGGAGGCACCGTTCCCCGCCGCGGCCGACGACGCCGCCGAGGTGCTGCGCTACGCCGTCGCGAAGGCGGAGGACCTGGGCATCGACCCGAAGCGGATCGCGCTCGGCGGCGACAGCGCCGGCGGCAACCTGGCCGCGGTGACCGCACACGGCGCCGAGACCGAGATCGCGTTCCTGCTGCTCTTCTACCCCGGCGTGGACGCGTCGGTGCGCCGCCGCTCGCGCGAGATCTTCGGCAACGGGTTCTTCCTCACCGACGAGAAGATGGACTGGTTCCTCGACCAGTACAGCTCCGGCGGCCGGGACCGCCACGACCCGCGGCTGTCGATCATGCTGGCCGAGGACCTGTCGAAACTGCCGCCGACCTACGTCGCGACCGCGGGCTACGACCCGTTGCGCGACGAGGGGGAGGCCTTCGCCGAACGGCTCGCGGCCGAGGGCGTGCCGGTCGTGCTGCGCCGGCACGAGGGCCTGTTCCACGGCTTCGCGAACGTGCTCGGCATCGGCGGGATCTTCCGCGAGGCCGTGTCCGAGGCCGTCGGGGCGCTGCGGACCGGCCTCGCGCTGGCCAACTCCGCTCAGGACGTGACCGAGACCGCCTGACGCCGGCGGGCGAACACCCAGCCCACCCCGGCGACCAGGAGTCCGGCCAGGCCCGCGACGACGAAGCCGAGCGGGGGTCCGCCGCGGTCCACGGCGACCCCGGCGAGCGGCTGGCCGACCGCGACACCGAACGTGAACGCCGAACCCTGCAGCCCGAGGGCCAGCCCTCGGGCCGTGGGAGGCGCGTGCCTGCTGATCAGCTCCGTCGAGGCCGTGATGGTCGGTGCGCACACGAGGTTCATCGGGATGAGGGCGAGCGCCAGCAGCAGCACGCTGCCGTCGCCCAGCCCGACCGGGATCTCCAGCAACGCCATGCAGGCCAGCAGGACCACCCCGCCGGGCACGCGGGTGAGGCTGCCGTAGACGAGGCCGCCGATCGCCGACGCGGCGCACATGACGACGAAGACCAGGCTGAGCCAGCTCTGCCTGCCCGCCTGCTCCAGCGAGGCGATCGAGGAGATCTCCATGCCCGACAACGTCATCGTGGCGCCGAACGGGATGATCAGCGCCGCCAGCACCGGCCCGCGCAGCCACTCCCCGACCCTCGGCGCCGGGCCGTCGACCACCTCGTCCTCGTGCACCAGCACCGGGTCGACCGCGAACAGCACCGCGCTCGCGACCAGGATCGCGATCCCGATCGTGACGAGGGCCGTGCCGCTCGAGAACTTCGTCGCGATCGCCACGCCCGCCGCGGGACCGACCATGAAGGACAGTTCGACCGAGATCGAGTCCAGCGAGAACGCGGGCCTGCGGTGCGGTTCGGGCACGATCGCCGTCAGCGCCTGCCGGCCGATCGACATCATCGGCACCGCCACCAGCCCGTTGGCGAACGCCAGCACGAGCAGGACATAGTAGTCCATCAGCGGCGCGGTGACCCAGAACAGGCCTTCGAGCAGGCTGAGCGCCAGAACGAACCGAAGCCCCTTGCTGTCGACCAGCTTGCCCATGAGCGGTGAGCCGAGTCCCAGACCGATCATGGTCGCGAACCCGACGGTGCCGGCCGCCGCGTAGCCCTTGTCGAGCGTGGTGACGACGTGCAGCGTCACGGTCACGCCCGCCGCCGTCGGCGGGATCCTGGCGAAGAGCATCAGCACCATCAGGGGTCGGACCCCCGGCAGTGCCAGGACGCTGCGGAACGGGGCGAGGTTCACGGTGCCATCGTCACCCGAGTGGCAACCGGTTTGCGCGTCAGGCCCCAGGCGATCCCCGCGACCACCAGTCCGATCACGCCGACGATCGCGAACCCGGCCGGTGCGCCGCCGCGGTCGATCGCGACACCCGCGATGGGCGCGCCGATGGCGTTGCCGACGGTGAACGCCGAGCCCTGCAGACCGAGAGCGAGGCCACGAGCCGTGGGCGGCGCAAGCCTGCTGATGCGCTCACCGGACGCCGCGATCAACGGCGCGCACATGAGGTTCATCGGTACGAGGAGCAGGCATAGCAGCAGGACGTTCCCGTCGCCCAGACCGACCGGGATTTCCAGGACCGCCATGAGCGCCAGCAGCACCAGCACGTTGGGCACCCGCTGCACGCCGCCGTAGACCAGGCCGCCCACGATCGACGCCGCGCACATCGCGAAGAACACCGCGCCGAGCCAGCTCTGCTTGCCGATGTGCTCCAACGACGCGATGGCCGAGACCTCCATGCCCGCCAGGCACACGGTCGCACCGACGCACACGACCAGCACGCCGAACAGCGGCCCGCGCAGCCACTCGGTGATCCTCGGCTTCGGCCCGCCGTCGACCTCGTCCGCGTGGACCATCGGCGGGTTCCACCAGTACAGCAGCACCCCCGCGGTGAGGATCGAGGCGCCGATGAACGGCAACGCGGCGTTCGTGGAGAACTTCGTCGCGACGAGCACGCCGAGCGCCGGCCCCGCCATGAACGACAGCTCGACCGAGATCGAGTCGACCGACAGCGCGACCCGGCGCTGCGCCTCCGGCACGAGCGCGGTGATCGCCAGGCGGCCGATCGACATCATCGGCACGCCGAGCAGCCCGACCAGGAACGACGTCCCCAGCAACGTCCAGTAGCCCATCAGCGGCGCGGTCAGCCAGAACGCCGCGGACGCCGTGACGCTCAGGGTCAGCATCGGCCGCAGACCGCGTTCGTCGATGAGCCTGCCCATCAGCGGGGCGCCGATTCCCATGCCGATCGTGCCCGCCGCCCCGACCAGCCCGGCCGCGCCGTAACCCCGGTCGAGCGTGACGGCGACGTGCAGGGTGAGGATCACGCCCGTCGCCGCGGGAGGCATCCTCGCGAAGAACATCAGCAACGCCAGCGGGCGTACTCGGGGCAGCACCAGGACGTGCTTGAAGGGGGCGAGGTCCACAGCCCTCATCCTCGCCCGCGCGGCAAAAGGTTTTACTTGCTAACGATGTGATTCGGCGTACAGCTCTTCGAGCGCCCGGTAGGCCTTGGCGACGAACGGCCGGGCCTTCGCGTACCTCGTGACGGCGTCCTCGTCGGGCACGATCGTCTGCGTCGGCCGCACGAGGTCGACGGTCAGGCTCGGGATGACGTCCAGCGCCCGCCACGCGAGCAGTGCCGCACCCACCGCGGAGCCGCCGCTGTCCTCGGTGAGGTGCAACGGCATGCCGAGGGTGTTCGCGAGCGTCTGCGCCCAGATCGGCGCGCGGAAGGCGCCGCCGGTGATCCGCAACGACTCGACGTTCGGCACGGCCTCCAGCACCAGCGCGAGTTGCTGGCACACCCCCTCGACCAACGCCTTGGTGATCTGCTGAGGGGTGTGTTCGCGCCGAAGGCCGAGCAACGCGGCGTGGGCCGTCGGATCCCACCACGGCGCGCGCTCGCCCAGCAGGTACGGCAGCGCGACGAGTCCGTCGGAGTCGGCCTCCGACGCCTGCTCCAGGAGATCCCCGACCGGGACGCCGAACGTCTCCGCGGCCCACTGCGCGACGACGCCGCCGTTGCTGATCGCACCGCCGCGGACCCAGAGGCCCTCGCCGATCGCGTAGCTGAACGTCCGGCCCTCCTCGTCGACGCCGGGACCCTGTTGCGCCACGCGGAGAGCGCCCGACGTGCCGAGCGAGACCGCACCGGCTCCGGGGGTGGCCGCGCCGACGCCGAGGTTGCCGAGCGGGCCGTCGCCACCGCCGACGACCACGGGGATGCCGGGGCGCAGACCGGGGATCACGGCCGTCAACGGCGTGGTGTGCGTGGGTTCGACGAGCGGCGGCAGCTGGTCCGCCGTGACGCCGGCGAACTCCAGCGACGGCTCGTGCCACTGCAGCGTGTGGATGTTCATCAGGCCGGTGCCGGAGCCGCACGAGTGCTCGTTGAGCAGCCGGCCGGTGAGGTGGAGGTGGACGAAGTCCTTGATCTCGCACCACTTCGCGGCCGTGACGCCGTTCTCGTGGAACCACGCGAGCTTCATCAGCGGCGTGAACGAGTGGATCGGCGCGCCGGTCGCCTGGTGCAGCGCGCGGCCCTCCTCCGTGCCCCGCAAGCGTTCCGTCTGCTCGACCGCGCGGTTGTCGGCCCAGCTCAGCGCGTCCGTGACCGGGGTCAGCGCCGCGTCCAGGCCCATGATCGAGTGCATCGCGCCCGTCAGCGCGATCGCCCGCACGTCCTCCGACGCGAGCTCGCGGATCGCGTCGAACGCCGCGTCGAGCACCTGCTTCGGGTCGTGCGTCGCCTCCAGACCGCTGGTGCGCATGGGATAGCCGCGTTCGGTCGAGGCCACGACACGGGCCTGCGCGTCCACCGCGACGACCTTGGTCGCCGTCGTGCCGAGGTCCACCGCGAGAACGATCTCCGCCATGCCCGTCAGCCTAAAAGAGGAAAGGCCCCCGCCGCAGTCGCGGCAGGGGCCTTCTCCTCACGACGGTCAGAGGCGCTTCGCGAGCTCTTCCGCGACCTCGTAGGTGTTGAGCGCCGCGCCCTTGCGCAGGTTGTCGCCGCACACGAAGAAGTCCAGCGTGTTCGGGAAGTCCAGCGCCTGGCGCACGCGGCCCACGTACGTCGGGTCGCCGCCCACGACGTCGGCGGGCGTCGGGAACTTCTTCGCGGCCGGGTCGTCGATGAGGACGATGGTCGGCTGCTCGGAGAAGATCTTGTGCGCCGCCTCGACCGTGACCTCGCGCGCGAAGGTCGCGTGGACCGACAGCGAGTGGGTCGTGACGACCGGGACGCGCACGCACGTCGCGGAGACCTTCAGGTCCGGGATGCCGAGGATCTTGCGGGCCTCGTTGCGGACCTTCAGCTCCTCCGACGACCAGCCGTCGTCCTTGAGCGAACCGGCCCACGGCACCACGTTCAGCACGAGCGGGGCCGGGAACGGCGAGTCGTCGGCCGACAGACCGGCGGCGGCGAGCACCTGCGCCACGTCACCCGCGACGACGCCCGCCTCCTTGCCCGCGAGGGCGGCGATCTCGGCGTACAGGCGGTCGATGCCGGACTGACCGGCACCGGACGCGGCCTGGTAGGACGCGACGACCAGCTCCTTGAGCTCGAACTCCCGGTGCAGGGCACCGAGCGCCGCCATCATCGACAGCGTCGTGCAGTTCGGGTTCGCGATGATGCCGCGCGGGCGGTTGTCGATCTGGTCGGCGTTGACCTCGGGCACGACCAGCGGCACGTCCGCGTCCATCCGGAACGCGCCGGAGTTGTCGATCGCGATCGCGCCGCGCTCGGCGGCGACCGGCGCCCACTGCGCCGAGATCTCGTCCGGCACGTCGAACATCGCGATGTCGACGCCGTCGAACGCCTCGGGCGACAGGGCGACGACCGTGAGGTCCTGCCCGCGCACGTTGATCTTCTTGCCCGCCGACCGCGCGGAGGCGATCAGCCGCACCTCGCCCCACGGGAAGTCGGAGCGGGTGTTCATGATGTCGATCATCACGGTGCCCACGGCACCGGTCGCGCCCACCAGCGCGAGTACAGGCCCAGTCATCGTCCAGTCCCTGCGTAAACGACGGCCTCCTCGTCGCCACCGAGCTCGAACGCGTCGTGCAGGGCACGGACGGCGTCGTCGAGCTGGGTGTCGCGGCAGATGACCGAGATGCGGATCTCCGAGGTGGAGATGATGTCGATGTTGACGCCGGCCGTGGCCAGCGCCTCGCAGAACAGCGCCGTGACGCCGGGGTGCGAGCGCATGCCCGCGCCGATCAGCGACACCTTGCCGACGTGCTCGTCGTAGAGGACCTGGTCGAAGCCGATCTCGCCGCGGGACTTCTCCAGCGCGGCCACGGCGCGCGGGCCGTCGACCTTGGCCAGCGTGAACGTGATGTCGGTGCGACCGGACGCGGCCTGCGACACGTTCTGCACGACCATGTCGATGTCGAGCTCGGCCTGCGCCACGACCCGGAAGATCCGGGCGGCGATGCCGGGGTGGTCGGGGACGGCGGTCACGGTGATCTTCGCTTCGGACCGGTCGTGCGCGACGCCGGTGATCATCGCCTGTTCCACGGGAAGGTCCTCCACTGAACCGGACACGATGGTCCCGGTCTTGTTGCTGAACGACGAACGGACGTGCACGGGGACGTTGTAGCGCCGGGCGTACTCCACGCAGCGGAGCATCAGCACCTTGGCGCCGCAGGCGGCCATCTCGAGCATTTCCTCGTAGGTGATCGTGTCGAGCTTCTTCGCGTTCGGCACGATGCGCGGGTCGGCGGTGTAGACGCCGTCCACGTCGGTGTAGATCTCGCACACGTCGGCCTTGGTCGCCGCCGCGAGCGCCACCGCGGTGGTGTCGCTGCCGCCGCGGCCGAGCGTGGTGATCTCCTTGGAGTCCTGGGAGACGCCCTGGAAGCCCGCGACGATCACGATGGCCCCCTCGGCCATCGCGTCCTGGATCCGGCTGGGAGTCACGTCGATGATCCGGGCCTTGCCGTGCGCCGAGGTCGTGATCACGCCTGCCTGCGAACCCGTGTACGAGCGCGCCTCGGCACCCAGCGAGTTGATCGCCATCGCGAGCAGCGACATCGAGATCCGCTCACCGGAGGTGAGGAGCATGTCGAGCTCGCGGGCGGGCGGCACCGGCGAGACCTGGCGGGCGAGGTCGAGCAGCTCGTCGGTCGTGTCGCCCATGGCGGAGACCACGACGACGACGTCGTTGCCCGCTTTCTTGGTCGCGACGATGCGTTCGGCCACGCGTTTGATCCGCTCGGCACTCCCAACCGATGAACCGCCGTACTTCTGGACGACGAGCGCCACCGACCTGACCTCCTTCGCGCGACTAAAACCCCACGTCGTCGGCAGCCTACCCGGACCACCTGGTGAGACTCTGGAGCCGTGACGCGCGTGACTACTCTGTCCGGGTGTCGTCGAGCACCGATGTCGTGGAGGCCCCAGCAGCCGTGCCTGAGAGCAGTGCGCGCTCCCGGATGGCCGAGGCGCTCAGACACCCCGTCGCCCTCTGGACGGCGCCCGCGCTCATCTACCTGGCCGTGCGCCAGGTCGGCCTGTTCGTCCTGCAGCTGGTCGTCGAGTTCCAGAACAAGACCACCGGCAAGGCCGACACGTCCGTCGACAACCTCAGGTCGTGGGACGGCGAGTGGTTCCTCGGGATCGCCCAGGGCGGCTACGACGACGTGCCGCAGCGCCTCACCGACGCGGCCGGCCGGCGCACCGCCGAGACACCGCTCGCGTTCTTCCCCGGCTACCCGGCGCTGATCAGGTGGGTCGACGGCCTGCCGGGCGTGGACGTGGTGGGCGCGGCGTTCGCCGTCAGCCTGGTGAGCGGCCTGTTCTGCGCGTACGGCCTGTTCGTGCTGGGCCGCGTGGTGCGCGACGGCTCGGTCCCCGCCGGGCTGGTGCTGGTGACGCTGTTCGCCGCCTCGCCGATGTCGGTCGTGCTGTCGATGACGTACTCGGAGGCGACGTTCTGCGCGTTCGCCGCGTGGGCGCTGGTCGGCGTGGTGAAGAAGCGCTGGATCCTCGCGGGCGTCTGCTGCGCGGCGGCGGGCCTGGTCCGCCCCACGGCGGCGGCGCTCATCGCGGCGGTCGGCCTCGCCGCGCTGGTGGCGGTGATCGCCGACCGCCGCGACTGGCAGGCCTGGGTCGGCGGGCTGGTCGCGCCGCTCGGCCTGCTCGGCTACCTGGCCTGGGTCTCGTCCCGCACCGGCGACCTGTCCGGCTGGTTCGGCGTGCAGCAGCGCGGCTGGGGCTCGAAGTTCGACGGCGGCGCGGCGACTTGGGAGTTCGCCCTGGGCCACCTCGGCAACCCGCGCTCGGTGCTCGAAACCGGCACCGTGTGGCTGCTGGGCTTCGCGATCGTGCTGGTGTTCTACGCCTTCCAGCGCCGCCTGGAGTGGCCGCTCATCGTCTACGGCATCGGCGTGCTGGTCATGGACCTCGGCTCGAACGGCCTGATGAACTCGAAGGCCCGCCTGCTGCTCCCGGCCTTCACCCTGCTGGTCCCGCTCGCCCTGGTGCTGGCCCGCCGCCGGCCGTCCACGGTGCTGACCGTGCTCGGCTTCGCGACCCTGTTCAGCGCCTGGTTCGGCGCGTACTCCCTCGCCGTTTGGCAGTATGCGATCTGATGAACGAGCTGATCTCGAAGCGCTGGAGTCCTCGCGCTTTCTCCGCTGACGCAACGGTTTCCGACGAAGAGCTGCGCATCCTGATGGAAGCGGCGCGCTGGGCGCCGTCCCACGGCAACAGCCAGCCCGCCCGCTTCGTGGTGGGCAAGCGCGGCACCCCGACGTTCGACACGATCTTCGAGACCCTGACCCGCGGCAACAGGACCTGGGCGGTCCGCGCCTCGGTCCTGCTGATCGGCTGCGTGGTGACGACCGACGACCGGGGCGACATCCCGAACGTCGAGTTCGGCCTGGGCCTCGCGATGGAGAACATCGCCCTGCAGGCCGTGGACCTGGGCCTGATCGCGCACATGATGGGCGGCTTCGACCCCGACGCCGCGCACAGGGCGTTCGCGATGCCCGCCGACGCACGCCCGCTGGTGGCCATGGCACTGGGCCACCCCGGCGCACTGGAGGACCTCCCCGAGGACCTCCAAGCCCGCGAGCAGCGCGAACGTCAGCGCCGCCCCTTGTCGGACACCGTCTTCACCGGCTCCTGGGGCGAGTCACTGTTCGGTTGAGAAGTACTTCGTCGCGACCTCGTTGTGCAGCGGGAACGCCAACGGCTCGCACTCGAAGATGACCCTCCGCTCGGAAGCCTCCTCGTTGGGCACGAACGGGGGCATGTCCTCGGCGTTGACGGCGGGCGCGGTGGCGAACAACAGCACCGTGCCCCCGTCGGGCGTCGACACGAAGTGCAGGGGCCGCAGCTCACCGGGCGCGATGCGCACACCGGCCTCTTCCTCGAGCTCGCGAGCAGCACTCTCCTGCCACGACTCGCCCCGCTCCATGAACCCGCTGACGAAGGCGAGCTGCCCCACCGGCGGAATGGCTCGACGCACGGTGAGAAGCCCGGTCCGCGGGCCGTCCTTGACGGGCACCAGCAGGACCACGACCGGCGC
Organism: Lentzea sp. NPDC060358; assembly: GCF_042725365.1. Taxonomy (NCBI): domain Bacteria; kingdom Bacillati; phylum Actinomycetota; class Actinomycetes; order Pseudonocardiales; family Pseudonocardiaceae; genus Lentzea; species Lentzea sp. NPDC060358. The sequence continues at coordinate 14,428 of NZ_JBHXCW010000193.1, forward strand.
TGGATTCGCCCACACCATATGTGCACAACTCGCGCACTCGCGGGGATATCGAGCCGTGTCGGCGTACCGGGTGCCACAGCTGCTGCAGAAGTCGTCGCGCGCCATGACCCGAACCTAGTTCAGACGCCTAACGAGCTTAAGGACGATCGCTCGAACGGCCAGCCAGAACAACGCGGCAAGGCCGAAGTTCACGATCGTCCGCAGCTTCGGGTCGTCGGGACGGAACAGGTCTCTGAAGGCAAGCGCAAGAGGCTCCGCAAGGGCTTTGACGTTGCTGGTGATGGGGTTGTCAGGAGCGGCCCCGCCGACGGTGAGCACGACGTGGACGACGAGCACGACCGCCAGCGCGAGGCCGACCCAACTGACAATCCCAGCGGCGATCCCGACCACCCGCGTACGCATGGGTTAGGAATCTACTCCTCAGTAGCGAGACACCGCTCGCGCGAGGATGCCGGTCACGACCAGCCAGAACACGGCGGCCAGACCGTAGTTGAGGAAGACGTCGAGGTTCATGTTCCCCGTCTGGAACAAACCGGGGAAGAAGAGGGCCAGTGGATCGGCAAGGGACTTGATGAACCCGAAGAAGGCGTTCGCCGGGTTCGCACCGAGCACCACCATCAAGATGTAGAGGATCTCGATGAAGGCGAAGAGGACGCCGATGCCGCTGATCACGCGGGAAGCCGTGCCGCGGCCGCTGGTCGTACGTAATCTGGACATGTATGAACTTTTCCCACGTTCGGGTGACACAAAACTTGCAACATGACACCCACCGCAACTCAATCGCAAAGGCAAACGCCACCACAAAGCGAGCGCCCCTCAAGCGAAGCCGAAGGCGAGCACAGCCCCTGCAGAGCGAAGCTCCAGCGGTGGGTGCCCCGTCACGAGTCGCACCTCAGCTCTTGCTGCACGCGAGGAGGGG
>NZ_JBHXCW010000194.1:0-15342 GCF_042725365.1 Lentzea sp. NPDC060358
GTTCGTCGCAGTAGAACACGTGCATCCACATCCAGTTCCGCACGCCTTCGGTGATCTCGGCGCAACAGTGCGCGCCGGGATTCTCGTGCAGGAACCGAGGACCGTCCTCGGCCAGCCGGCAGAGCCCGAAGCCGCTGACGTGGAAAGCCGGCCCACTGCCCACGACGAACGCGGTCTCGCCCACGACCTCGCCGCGCAGCAGATCCCTGTTCTCCCGGTGGAACAGCCCCTCGTGGTCGCGCTCGGCGCCGAGCCCCCGGCTGACCGCGGTGTGCAGCCGGCCGTCCCCGAGCCGCGCCCGCACTTCCTTCCACCTCGACAGCCGGAAACCCAGGCTGTGGTGCATCAGCACCAGATCGAGCATCGGCCCGTCGCCGTGGACGCACCCGGCGTGGCCGCTCCGGCGCAACGGCAGGTACACCAGCGTGCGCGGCGACCGCATGGCGAACATCCAGGCCAGGGCGAGCACACGGGCCGCGGCCTTGTCCACGCAGGACTCGACGCCCCGGTACCCCTCGTACAACGGCGCGTGCGCCACCGACCGGGCAGGCCGCACCACGCGGTACTCGTCCTTGCCCAGCCGCACCGTGCTGACGAGCGTGCGCCAGCGTTCCCCCTCGAGCTTCATCGCGAAGGAACGCTAGGTGGCCACCCCGGCCGGGGCGACCGGTTTTCAGCCTTCGGCCGCCAGCTGACCGCAGGCCGCCGCGATCTCCTGCCCCCGCGTGTCGCGCACGGTGCACTCCACACCCTGCTCGCGCACCCGCCGCACGAACTCCCGCTCGACGGGCTTGGGCGACGCGTCCCACTTGGACCCGGGAGTCGGGTTCAGCGGGATCAGGTTCACGTGCACCAGCTGCCCGAGGTGCTTGCGCAGCTTCTTGCCGAGCAGGTCGGCGCGCCAGCCCTGGTCGTTGATGTCGCGGATCAGCGCGTACTCGATCGAGACGCGCCGCCCGGTCTGGTCCGCGTAGCCGCGCGCCGCCTCCAGCACCTCGGCCACGTCCCACCGGGTGTTGACGGGTACGAGCGTGTTGCGCAGCTCGTCGTCCGGCGTGTGCAGCGACACGGCCAGCCGCACCTGCAGCTTCTCCTCGGTGAGCTTGCGGATCGCCGGCACCAGGCCGACCGTCGACACCGTGACGGTGCGCTGGGAGATGCCCAGGCCGTCCGGCGCCGGGGCCGTGATGCGGTGCACGGCCTCGATCACGCGCTTGTAGTTCGCGAGCGGCTCGCCCATGCCCATGAACACGATGTTGGACAGGCGGCCGGGGCCGCCGGGCAGGTCGCCGTCGCGCATCGCGGCGGCGCCGAGGCGCACCTGGTCCACGATCTCCGCGGTCGACAGGTTGCGCTGCAGGCCGCCCTGGCCGGTCGCGCAGAACGGGCACGCCATGCCGCAGCCCGCCTGCGACGAGATGCACAGCGTCGCGCGGTCCGGGTAGCGCATGAGCACCGACTCGATGAGCGTGCCGTCGTGCGCGCGCAGCAGCGTCTTCGCCGTGGTGCCCTCGTCGGTCGTGACCTTGCGCACGACCGTGAACAGCGGCGGCATCAGGTCGGCGACGAGCTTGTCGCGCGTGGCGGCCGGGATGTCGGTCATCTCGGCGGGGTCGACGGTCAGGCGGCTGAAGTAGTGGTTCGACAGCTGCTTGGCCCGGAACGGCTTCTCCCCCAGAGCGGCGACGGCGTCGGCTCGTTCGGCGGGTGAGAGGTCGACCAGGTGGCGCGGCGGCAGGCCGCGCTTGGGCGCGTCGAAGACAAGGGGAAGCGAGGTCATAGCACATCTAGTGTCCCACGATCTGCGGGCACACAAGACCGTTGCATCGCGATAGCTTCCGATATATCGTTAACGACATGATGATGCGACCACACCACAGAGATCACCACCACAGGCACCGCCACGGTCCCTTCGGGGGCGGTGGCAGGGGCGGCCGCCAACGGCGCGGCAACGTCCGGGCGGCCGTGCTGTCCCTGCTGGCAGAACGGCCGATGCACGGCTACGAGATCATCCAGGAGATCGCCCGGCGCACGGGCGGCGTGTGGAGCCCGAGCCCCGGCTCGGTCTACCCGACGCTGCAGATGCTCGCCGACGAGGGCCTCGTCTCCGCCGCGGAGGAAGGAGGCAAGAAGTTGTTCACGCTCACCGAGCACGGCAGGACGGAGCACACGGCCCCGCCCTGGCGCGACATCGACATCCAGCTCGACCCGGTCGACGGCGAGCTGCGCACCGCCGTCCGGCTGCTCGGCTCCGCGATGGAGCAGATCTCCCACGCGGGCACACCCGAGCAGAAGGCGCGCACGGTCGAGCTCTACAACGAGCTGCGGCGCAAGCTCTACGCCATCCTCGCCGAGGAGTGAGCTACCACCGGTCGTGCACGTGCGGCCGGACCAGTTCGTCGTACACCGCGGCGACGGCCTCGGAGTCGACGGGCTCCAGCTTCGCCGCACCCGAGTTGGCGCGAGCCTGCTCCACGTTGCGCGCACCGGGGATCACGACCGTCACGCCCGGCTGGTCGACGACCCAGCGCAACGCGAACTGCGCCATCGTGGCGCCTTCCGGCACCAGCGGCCGCAACCGCTCGACGGCCTCCAGGCCGACCTCGTACGGGACCCCGGAGAAGGTCTCGCCGACGTCGAACGCCTCGCCGTTGCGGTTGTAGTTGCGGTGGTCGTCCGCGCCGAACGTCGTGTCCGCCGTGTACTTGCCGGTCAGCAGACCGGACGCGAGCGGCACCCGCGCGATGATCGCGACCCCCGCCTCGGCCGCGGCCGGCAGCACCTGCTCGAGGGGCTTCAGGCGGAACGCGTTCAGGATGATCTGCACGCTGGCCACGTGCGGGCGCCTGATCGCCTCCAGCGCCTCCTCGACCTTCTCCACCGACACGCCGTAGGCGGCGATCCGCTGCTGCTCCACCATCTCGTCCAAGGTGTCGTACACCTCGTCACGGCTGTAGACGGCCGTGGGCGGGCAGTGCAGCTGCACGAGGTCCAGCGTGTCGACGCCCAGGTTGCGGCGGCTCCGGTCGTTCCACGCGAGGAAGTTCTCCCGGTTGTACCCCTCGCTGGTCTGCGCCGGCAGCCGCCGCCCCATCTTCGTCGCGACGAAGATCCCGTCGTCGCCGCGCTCCTTCAGGAACCGCCCGACGAGCGACTCGCTGCGCCCGTCGCCGTAGACGTCGGCGGTGTCGAAGAAGTCGACACCGGTGTCGACCGCGGCGTGCAGCAGCGCGAGCGCCTCGCTCTCGTCCACCTCGCCCCAGTCGGCACCGAGCTGCCAGCACCCCAGCCCCACGACGCCCACCTGGCGGTTCAACCTGCCTGCGATTCGCTTCTCCACGAACCGGAGCCTAGTCCGCTACCGCGCGTAGTTCAGCGTGCGCGCGTACGGCCGGAAACCCAGGCTCTCGTAGAACTTCTCCGCCGGCTTGCCGTGGAACGGGTACACGATCGCCTGTTCGGCGCCCAGGTCGCGCAACGCCCGCATCGCCCCGTGACAGGCAGCGGCACCGAGACCCCGTCGGCGGAAATCGGGATGCGTCCCCACGGGTTCCAGCTCGCCCACCCGGTTGATGTCGTCGAGCCAGATCAGGCACTTCGCGGCGAACCGCCCGTCCGGCGCCTCCACCACCCAGTCCAGGTCTTCCCGGTACGGCCAGGCCGCCATCACGGCGCGGTAGCTCTCCTCGGTCAGCCGCGACGGGTGCCACACCCGCTGGTGCACCTCAACGCGCCGGGCCACGTCGGCCTCGGTGATCGACCGCGCCGTGAAGCCGTCGGGCACCTCCACCTCGGGCAGGTCCCGCAGGTCGTGGGTCATGAACACCTGGTGGTCGGTGTCCTGCCGCACGTACCCGAGGCGTTCCAGCGCCTCCACCAGGTGGTGCTCGGCGTCGAGGATCATCACCTCGCGGTCGGGAAAGCGCTTCAGCACTTCGTCGGCCAGGTCGGGGTGCGCGGGGTCGACCTGCAGGTAGAGGTCCTTGCCGCCGCGCTCCCAGCCCCAGGCCGCCACCTCGCCGTCGCGCTCCCAGAGCTCCCGCTGCCACTCGGACTCGCGGCCCACGTGCTGGAACCGTTGCCAGGCAAGGTCTCCCACGTGCCAGTTGGCGCTGTGCGACCACAGCCGCTGCGTGAGGCGTTGCATCTCGCGGATCACACGATCAGCCCCTTCGGCTTGCGGCGCACGTGCAGCCGGTAGCCGACGGGGAAGCTGAGCCCGGCCACCGACGCGATCGCGCGCTCGGCGACCTCGGCGGAGAACTCTATGCGCAGCACCGACTCGAGGTCTTCCCGTTTTTCGAAGCGCCACTGCGCCGTGACGCGCCGCAGGGAGAAACCGTTGTCCGCGAAGAACTTCTCGACCACGGCCGGGTCGTAGCGGGGTTCGTCGGCGCACAGCCACGGCCCGTACGGGGCGGCGGCACCGTCGAGGTCGACGATCGCGAGCGCGCCACCGGGACGGAGCACCCGGTCGGCCTCGCGCATCCCCGGTTCGCAGCCGGGTCCGAAGAAGTAGGCGGTGCGGGCGTGCACCACGTCGGCGGAGGCGTCGTCGAGCGGCAACCCCTGCGCGGGACCGGCGACGACGCGGGCGTTCGGCAGCTCCTCCACCCGGCGCCGGGCCCGGGCGACGAGCGGCGGGTGCGGCTCGACGCCCGTGACGGACTTCGCCGTGCGCGCGAAGAACGGCAGGTGGAAGCCGTCCCCGCAGCCGACGTCCACCACGTCCAGACCGTCGAACGGGCTCTCCTCGCCGATGGCCGACCAGATGGCGCCGTGGACGTCCTGGGCGCGGTTCTCGACCTCGTAGACGTCGGGCCAGTGCCAGATGTTCGGGCTCGGCACGACCTCTGCCGGGCGCACCGCGTTGAGCGCCGCCCGCACGAATCCCCTCACCGGAACACTGTAAGACCTCGATTTGCCCGCGACCGTGCGAATTCGTCCAGTCACGGCGTAGCGTGATCGCATCTCTTCCCTGCAGGAGGCGTCCGTGTCGATCGCGCCCAACACGCCCCAACTCGCACCACTGCTCAGCGGAAGCCCGTGCTGGGCCGAGAGAACCGTCGACGACCTCAAGGGCGCGATCGAGTTCTACACCGGTCTGTTCGGCTGGCACTACGCCGACGACGAGGGCTACACCGTGGCCATGGTGGACGGCGTCCCCGTCGCCGGGTTCCCCCGGGGCGAACCGGAACCGTGGCGGTTGTACCTGGTCACGCCCCACGCGAGAGCCACCGCGGAGAAGGTGTTCCACCTCGGCGGGACCGTGCTGCGCAACCCCGAGGACGGACCGGACCACACGCAGAGCACCGTGATCGTCGACCCGACCGGCGCGGTCGTCGGGTTCCGGCACGTGCCACCGGACTGGCGCTTCGGCGTCGCGGGCCACGGCGCCTACGCGTGGGCCGAGCTGAACACCCGTGACGGCGCGGTGGCCGACGAGTTCTTCGGCGAGCTGTGCGGCTACGACATCACCCAGATCGGCGACGGCAACCGGCTGGACTACGCGTCGTACTCCATCGAGGGCACCGAGGTGCTCGGCCGGCAGAAGATGGGCCGCGAGTTCCCGTACGGGGAGCGTTCGCACTGGATGGTGTACTTCAACGCGGCGCCCGAGATCGGCATCGACTCGGTGGTTTACCGCGTGCTGGAGCTCGGCGGCCGGGTGACCGTGGAGCCCTACGACACCCCGTTCGGGCGCATCACGGTGGTCGAGGACCACGCGGGGATGGCGTTCTCGGTGATCGACCCGTCCCGCGTGATCGAGGCCGAACCGCTCGCGGCGGTGGACGACCCGTTCGACGACTAGCCGCTACTGGATGAAGAGGTGCAGCAGCAGCCAGGAGGCGACGGCGGACGGCAGGAGCGAGTCCATCCGGTCCATGAGGCCGCCGTGGCCGGGCAGCAGCGTGCCCATGTCCTTGATGCCGAGGTCGCGCTTGATGAGCGACTCGACCAGGTCGCCCGCGGTGGCCGTGACGACGAGCGCGGCGCCGAACAGCGCGCCCTGCCACCACTGGCCGTCGAGCAGCGTCGTCACCGTGATCGCGCCACCGACCACACCGGCGGTCAGCGAGCCCGCGAAGCCCTCCCAGGACTTCTTCGGGCTGATCTTCGGCGCCATCGGGTGCTTGCCGAGGAAGACACCGGCCGCGTAGCCGCCGACGTCGGACAGCACGACGCCGATGATGAACGCGAACACGCGGCCCACGCCGTCCTCCGGGACGACGAGCATGGCCGCGAACGCCGCGAACAGCGGCACGTAGGCGACGGTGAACACCGACGCGCTGAGGTCGCGCAGGTAGCCGTCCGAGCCGCCCCGGAACCGCCAGATCATGCACACCAGCACGGTGACCACGAACGCGGTCATCATGCCGGAGCGCTCCAGCGGCCAGGACAGCCAGAGGATCGCCTGGCCGCCGATCAGCGCGGGCCACAGGGCGACGGTGATGCCGGCCTTCTTGAAGGCGCCCGCGATCTCCCACGTCGACACCGCCACGGCGGCCGCGACGATGCCGATGAAGGTCTGCCGGACGGTCAGCAGCGACAGGATGATGACGGCGCCGAGCCCGACACCGACCAGGATCGCCGCGCGGAGATCACGGCCCGCCCGCGACGGCTTCGCCGCGGGCACCTCCGCGGAACTGCCTGCCACTGGTGCTCCCATCACGACCTCCGCCCGGCCTGGGCTGCTACGACGCCTGCGGCGAGGAGGCCGGGCGAAACCAACGGGGACATCAGACTTCGAGGAGTTCGGCTTCCTTGTGCTTCACGAGCTCGTCGACCTGCGCGGTGTACTTGTGGGTCAGGGCGTCGAGCTCCTTCTCGCCACGGGCGCCGTCGTCCTCGCCGACCTCGCCGTCCTTGACGAGCTTGTCGATCTCTTCCTTCGCCTTGCGGCGGACGCCGCGGACGGAGACGCGCGCGTCCTCGCCCTTCTGCTTCGCCACCTTCACCATGTCCCGGCGGCGCTCCTCGGAGAGCTGCGGGATGACGATGCGGATGATGCTGCCGTCGTTGCTCGGGTTGACGCCCAGGTCGGAGTCCCTGATCGCCTTCTCGATCGCGTTCAGCTGGCTCGCGTCGTACGGCTTCACGACCGCCATGCGCGCCTCGGGGACCGTGATGCTGGCCATCTGGTTCAGAGGCGTCATCGCACCGTAGTAGTCGATGTTGATGCGGTTGAACATCGAGGGAGTCGCACGACCGGTTCGGACGGAGGAGAGGTTCTCCTTCGCGACCGAAACCGCCTTTTCCATCTTCTCCTCGGCGTCGAGGAGGGTCTCGTCGATCACGACTGCTCCTTGCTCTGCGTGTTCGTGCCTGAATCCCGGTCCTGGAGAGATCCCACCAGGTCTAGAAGGCCGGACGGCCACCGGGGGTGCTCACCAGGGTGCCGATCTTCTCACCACGGACCGCTCGCGCGATGTTCCCCTCGGTGAGGAGGTTGAAGACGAGGATCGGCATGTTGTTGTCCATGCAGAGGCTGAACGCCGTCGCGTCGGCGACGTTGAGGCCGCGCTCCAGCACCTCGCGGTGGGTGATGTTGTCGAACATCAGCGCGTCGGGGTCGATCTTGGGGTCGGCCGTGTAGACGCCGTCGACGGCCTTGGCCATCAGGACGATCTCGCAGCCGATCTCCAGCGCGCGCTGGGCGGCGGTGGTGTCGGTGGAGAAGTACGGCAGGCCCGCACCGCCACCGAAGATCACGACGCGGCCCTTGTCCAGGTGGCGCATCGCGCGGCGGGGGATGTAGGACTCGGCGACCTGCGTCATCTGGATCGAGGTCTGCACGCGGGTGTCGATGCCGTGCTCGCGCTCGAGGAAGTCCTGCAGCGCCAAGCAGTTCATCACGGTGCCCAGCATGCCCATGTAGTCGGCGCGCGAGCGGTCCATGCCGCGCTGCTGGAGTTCGGACCCGCGGAAGAAGTTGCCACCACCGATCACGACGGCCACCTGCACGCCGGACTTGTGGACGGCCGCGATCTGCTTGGCCACTGTCTGCACGACGTCGGGATCCACACCGACACCGCCGCCGCCGAACATCTCGCCACCGAGCTTGAGCATCACCCGGTTGTAGCCGTGGCTACCTTCTTCGCTCACAGGTCCTCTCCTCGCGCCGTGGAGCAGTCTTCGAACATGCTGAAGGCGGGGTCGCTGGTGTGCCGCAACCCCGCCCTCATGGCAATCAGCTCTGGCCGACCTCGAACCGGGCGAAACGGGTCACCGTCACGCCGGCCTCGTCCAGAAGGGCCTTGACCGTCTTCTTGCTGTCGGTCACGGAAGCCTGCTCGAGGAGCACGACGTCCTTGAAGAAGCCGTTGACGCGACCCTCGACGATCTTGGGGAGCGCGCCCTCGGGCTTGCCCTCCTCGCGAGCGGTCTCCTCGGCGATGCGGCGCTCGTTGGCGACGAGCTCCTCGGGAACCTCGTCACGGGTGACGAACTTCGGGCGCATCGCGGCGATCTGCATCGCGGCACCCTTGGCGACCTCGGCGTTGTCACCGGTGTACTCGACGAGCACGCCGACGGCCGGCGGCAGGTCCGCGGCACGCTTGTGGAGGTAGACCGAGACGGTGCCGTCGAAGTCGACGGCCTTGGCCAGCTCGAGCTTCTCGCCGATCTTGGCGGAGAACTCCTGGACCAGCGCGTCGACCGTCTTGCCGTCGACCTCGACGGCCTTGAGGGCCTCGACGTCGGCGACCTTGTTGGCCTTGGCGATCGCGACGATCTCGTCCGCCAGCGCGATGAAGTCGGCGTTCTTGGCGACGAAGTCGGTCTCGCAGCGCAGCTCGACCATCGCGCCGTCCTTGACGGCGACGAGGCCGTTGGACGTGGTGCGCTCGGCGCGCTTGCCGACGTCCTTCGCGCCCTTGATGCGGAGGATCTCGACGGCCTTGTCGAAGTCGCCGTCGGCCTCGTCGAGGGCCTTCTTGCAGTCCATCATGCCGGCGGCGGTCAGCTCGCGGAGCTTCTTGACGTCCGCGGTGGTGTAGTTCGCCATCGTGTTCCTTCTGCGATGTACGCGCTTGAGTCACGAGGTGCCCGCTGGTCGCGGGCACCTCGTGGGGGAGATCAGGACTGGGCGGGCTGCTCGGCCGGGGCCTCGGCGGCGGCCGGGGCGAGGAGCTCCTGCTCCCACTCCGCCAGCGGCTCGTCGCTCGCGGCCTCGGGCTTGTCCTGGCCGTCGGCGGCGTCGCGGCGGCCACCGGAGCGCTGCATGAGACCGGCGGCGGCGGCCTCGGCCACGACCTTGGTCAGCAGGGCGGCGGAACGGATCGCGTCGTCGTTGCCCGGGATCGGGTAGTCGACCTCGTCCGGGTCGCAGTTCGTGTCGAGGATCGCCACGATCGGGATGTTCAGCTTGCGAGCCTCACCGACCGCGATGTGCTCCTTCTTGGTGTCCACGATCCACACGGCGCTGGGCACCTTGGACATGTCGCGGATACCACCGAGCGTGCGCTCCAGCTTGTCCTTCTCGCGGTTCATCATCAGGATTTCCTTCTTGGTGAAACCCTGGAAACCGCCGGTCTGCTCCATCGACTCGAGCTCCTTGAGGCGCTGGAGCCTCTTGTGGACCGTCGAGAAGTTGGTGAGCATGCCGCCCAGCCAGCGCTGGTTCACGTAGGGCATGCCGACGCGGAGCGCCTCGTTGGCGATGGCCTCCTGCGCCTGCTTCTTGGTGCCGATGAACAGGATCGACCCGCCGTGCGCGACCGTCTCCTTGACGAACTCGAAAGCCCGGTCGATGTAGGTCAGCGTCTGCTGCAGGTCGATGATGTAGATGCCGTTGCGCTCGGTGAAGATGTAGCGCTTCATCTTCGGGTTCCAGCGCCGGGTCTGGTGCCCGAAGTGCACGCCGCTGTCGAGCAGCTGCTTCATGGTTACGACGGCCATGGCCGGTTCGCACCTCATCTGTAGGGACGTGCCGGGTATCGCCTGGCACGTCTGTCCGGTTGGCGCCTCGGGCCGGCAGGCCCTCAGCCCTGGTGCCCCCGCCGCCGTCCGCACCCGAAAGGGCATCTCTGCACCCGTCGGGACCGTCGGACGTCGTGACTCGACCGGACTGGAACCAGCAGGTCGGATCTGCGTTGGCACGCGAAGTCGTCCCGCGCACAGACGGGACGCGCCCGAAAGTCTACTCCCCACCCCGGACAAACCTCGAATCGCCCTCGGCCGGCGGGGCCGACTTGTCCACAACCGGCGAGTAATCCACAGTTCCGCGATCACCGCTGGTCCCCGAAACCCCCGTGGCCCACCGTCATTCCCATGCCCCTGCTCCCCACCGCCCTGGTCCTGGCGACGCTCCTGACCCCGCCCGCGGCCCGCTTCACCTGGCCGCTGCCCCCGCCCCACCCGGTGGTCCGCGCCTTCGAGGCGCCCGCCACCGCGTTCGGCCCCGGCCACCGGGGCGTCGACCTGGCGGCAGCCGCCGGCACCCGGGTCCTGGCCCCGGCCGACGGCGTGGTGGTCCACGCGGGCGCCGTCGTCGACCGGACGCTCGTCTCCCTGGAGCACCGCGGCGGCCTCCGCACCACCTACGAACCGGTCACCCCGGCCGTGGCGGCAGGGCAGCGGGTCCGCCGGGGAGAGGTGATCGGCCACCTCCAGCCGGGCCACTGCCCGTCCGCGTGCCTGCACTGGGGCGCCCGCCGCCAACAGGCCTACCAGGACCCGCTCCGCCTGCTGACACCGGTCCGAGTCCGCCTGCTCCCGCTGAACGCCCCCGCCAGAGGCGGCTAGACCACGAGGGCCGCGCGGCACCCCGACGTCCACGCGCGGCCCGGCGAGAAGGGCGCTCCCGCCGTCCCGGGCGGCAGGTAGGAGCGGCGCGCCCCCGTCGCGCGCCGAGAGCGCCGCCAGGCCGGCCGGGAAGGCGGCACCCGTCCCGTCCTCCCGGCCGGCCCGGACCACTGCCGAACACCTTCCGTGCCACTGCCCGGTTCCGGCCCGCTTGATCTCCGACCACCAGCGAGCCGTCCGCGAGGTCAGGCCGGCACCGCCCACCCCCAACCGCGCCCACCGACAGACCCACCCGCTGAGGGCCCAGCCGATCGCCAACCCGTCAGGCCACGCCGGTCGCCGGACTGTCAGCCCACACCGGTCACGACTGCCGACGCCACTCCAACCGGCGACTGCCGCCCGCACCGGTCACGACTGCCAGCGCGACACCGGTCGGCGACTGCGGCTGCCACATCAGCCGGCGACTGCGAATGCCACACCGCCCGACACCCCGCCCACCTCTACTCGGTCGACGACGCGCCATCCCCCACTCCAGTCGTTACCCCGCCCAGCCCCACTCGACCGACGACGTGCCGTTCGCCCCGCTCCGGTCGATGCCCCACCCAGCCCCACCCGGCCAATGACGTGCCGTCCGCCCCACTCCGGGCGCTGCCCCGCCCATCCCCACTCGGCCGACGCGTGTCGGTCCGCCCCACTTCGACGCCGGCGGCCTCACCTGCTCCAGCGATGCCCGCCACCTCCCGCCCCCGTCCCTCTCACCCGTCGCCGCCCGAGTGGGCACGCGGCGTGCTGGAGCGATTCCAAGCGCCACCCGTTCGAGTGAATTGGCCTGACGAGGGCCGGAGAGGAGGGCCGAAACCCCATATGTGAGGCACGCACGGTTTCCAGCACGACTTTTCGGCAGCCCGGAACCCACCGGGTCGCGGCGGAGGGAGGTGGCGCGGTCAGGCCTCGGACTGCTCGTTGAGCTTGGTGCGCAGGCGCAGGACGGCGCGGGTGTGCAGCTGGCAGACCCTCGACTCGGTCACGCCGAGGACCTTGCCGATCTCGGCGAGTGTCAGGTTCTCGAAGTAGTACAGGGTCACGACGACACGGTCGCGCTCGGCGAGCTGGGCGATCGCGTCGGCCAGCTGGCGGCGGCTGTCCTGGTCGACGAGGCTCGCCACCGGGTCTTCGGCGGCGTCGTCGGGCAGCGACTCGGCCAGGGAGGAGCCGCCCTTGTTCGGGGCGATCAGCTCGTCGAGGGCGACGACGCTGGTGAGCTGGAGCTGGCCGTAGAGCTCGCGGAGCTCGGAGAGGCCGATCTTGAGCTCTGCGGCGAGCTCGCGGTCGGTGGGCGTGCGCTGCAGCTTGGCGCCGAGGCGCTCGAGGGCCCGTTCGACGTCGCGGGCGCGGCTGCGGACCGAGCGCGGCACCCAGTCCTGGGAGCGCAGGTCGTCGAGGATCGCGCCGCGGATGCGCTGCATGGCGTAGGTCTCGAACTTGAGGCCGCGTTCCGGCTCGAACTTCTCGATCGCGTCGACCAGGCCGAAGATGCCGGACTGGATCAGGTCGGCCACGTCCACGTGGGCGGGCAGGCCCGTGCCGACGCGGCCCGCGACGTACTTGACCAGCGGCGCGTAGTGCAGCACCAGGCGGTCGCGCTGGCCCTGGTCGCGGGACTCGCCGTAGCTGCGCCACAGCGCGACGATGCCGGCCTCGACGTCGTCACCCGACCGCACGTCCGCACGCGTCACCGCGGTCGGCGCGCTGGCGGGCGCACCGTTGACCTGCGTGTCGGCACCGGGCTCTGAGCTCTCCCCGGTGCACGGCGCGCCGTTCTGACGGTGCCCGTTGGGCGCCTGCTTCGCACCCGGTGCGGGCAGGACGGGGTCAGGGGGCACGGTCGCCGTACGCGATCCTCCCCCTGCGGCGTCAGGAACGGGGGTGGGTTCGGTCATGGATCGCCTTCAGCCGTTCGACAGTGACGTGTGTGTAAAGCTGAGTCGTTGCGAGCGTAGCGTGACCAAGCAGTTCTTGGACGGTGCGCAGGTCCGCTCCTCCTTCCAGCAGATGGGTCGCGGCGGAGTGGCGCAACCCGTGCGGCCCGATGTCCGGTGCGCCGGGCACCTCGGCGACAACCTCGTGCACCAGGGCGCGGACCGCCCGCTGGTTCAGCCGGCCACCACGGGCACCCAGGAACAGCGCGGGCGGCGAATCCGGTGCTACCAGGGCGTTTCGCCCCTCGTCCAGCCACCGCCGCAGTGCACGCTCGGCCGGCACGCCGAACGGCGTGCTGCGTTCGCGTCCACCTTTGCCCAGAACCCGAATCACCCTCAGGGAGTAGTCCACGTCGTCGAGGTCGAGACCACAGAGTTCGGCCACGCGGATACCGGTGGCGTAGAGCAACTCCACCACGGCCTGATCACGCAGCGCAACCGGATCGCCCTCGGACGCGCCAGAGGATACGGCGGTCATCGCGTCCTTCGCCTGGTCTTCGCGCAAGACGGCCGGCAGCGTCCGGTGAGGCCTCGGCGCGGCGAGCCGGGGCCCCGGATCGGTCGCCAGACGACCGGCCCGGTGCGCCCACGCCGTGAACGCGCGCGCGGACGCTGCCCGGCGCGCGAGCGTCGTGCGACTGGCGCCGGCGGTGCGTTGCGCGGCGAGCCACGACCGCAGGGCCGTCAGGTCGATCAGGCCGATGTCGGCGTCATCAGGACTATTCCCGGCGACATGTCCGAGCAACGCCACCGCGTCACCGATGTACGCGCGCACGGTGTGCGGCGACAGATCACGTTCCAGGCCCAGATGCCGTTCGTACTGCCGCAACGCCTCCGAAACGCCCGAGGGTAGTTTTTCGCGCAGGCGAACGAGATCGACACGACGTGTCCGACCATGCGGCGGCGGGGACATAGGCCAAGACGCTGCGCCAGTCGGGGCGATTGGTCAAGTATCGCCACACCCCCGCACAATTTGAGAGCGCTCTCATGATCGCGGGGCCCGCAATGTTTCCACTCCCTGTGACGACGAAGGCCGCAGCGGCCCGCACAGATCACCTTTTGGAGTAGCGACAGCGGCCAACGTCACCGTCCGAACAGCCGATCATCCTGTCCGCCGATCCACGCCGGAGACACCTCGGCGGGGATTGTCGCCGGCCGACATCACAACGAGGAGCAGCACCTCCTTACCGTCCACAGTGGATTTTCAGCTGATTCGGGTCAGCTCACCTCCAACTTCTGCCAGCCGCCGTCGACCCGCAGGGCCAGCCCGGCGAGCTCCAGCTCGGGCAGCAGCGCCCGCACCCGTTCCAGCGGCACCCCGGACTCGACCGACACGACCTCGTCGCTGAGGCCGCACCGCTTGCCGAGCGCCTCGTACACCCGCATGGCCTCGCCCTGCGGCGCCCCGAGCGAGCTCTCCTTCTCGGCGGGCTCGGTAGCGAGGTCGTCGCCGAACCGCCCCACCGACTCGACGATCTCGGCGACCGAGCTGACCGACTCGGCCTGCCGGTCCCGCAACAACTCGTGGCACCCGGCCGAACTGGCCGACGTCACGGGCCCGGGCACCACCATCAAAGGCCGCCCGAGGGCCAGCGTGATGGCGGCGGTGTTCTTCGCCCCGCTCCGCCTCCCGGCTTCGACGACCACCGTGCCGCCGCCCAACGCCGCGATGAGCCGGTTGCGCGTGAGGAACCGGTGCCGCGCGGGCGTGACACCGGGCGGGTACTCGCTGACGACGAGGCCTTCCCGCGAGATCTTCGCGAGCAACCCCTGGTGGCCGGCGGGGTAGGCGACGTCCGCACCGCACGCCAGCACCGCGACCGTGAGCCCGCTACCGGCGAGTGCACCGCGATGAGCGACACCATCGATCCCGTAGGCCGCGCCGGACACGACCGTCACGCCGGCCTGCACCAGCCCGTACGCGAACTCGCCGGCAACGTGCTCGCCGTACCCGCTGGCAGCCCGCGAGCCGACGATCGCCACGGCCTTCTCCGTCGCTTCGGCGAGGTCGTGCGGACCCCGCACCCACAACGCGAGCGGCTCGCCTCCGCAGCGCTGCACCGTCATCCCCAGCGCGACGAGCGGCCACCGCGGCCACTCGTCGTCCTCCGGGATCACGAAGCGCCCACCGACCTTGGCGATCCGCTCGAGGTCTTCGTGCGCACGTTCTTCAGCACGCCGCGCCGAGGTCTGGCCGGCCACCGACGGCGACACCTCACCCGCGCGCACCCGGCCTGCGGCCTCGACCGGGCCGACCTGGGCGACGAGCGCGGCCAACGCCGCCGGGTAGGGCTCGGCCACGCGCGACAGGTACGCCCTGGCCAGGCGCACGGCGTCGGTGGACGACGGGCGCGGGGCGGGTGGAGTGGACGGTTCGGTCATCGGAACCACCACCAGGGCAGCCAGCGTTGCCAGGGGTTTCGGGGCCGGGAATCTCGGGGCCAGGGACTCGGTGGGCCGGCGCCCGCGGCGGGCCTGCGGACCGTGCACGGGAGCGGGAGGAGTGCAGGCACGCCTGGAGTGGCCGGGGCCGGGGTGAGAAGTAGCGGGCTCATGGTGGGGCTCCTCGGGTGTTGTTGGGGTGGGAGGTGAGCGGGCCGCCCGCTGGGGGGAGAGG
>NZ_JBHXCW010000195.1:0-15222 GCF_042725365.1 Lentzea sp. NPDC060358
AGTCCGAAGTGGACGTCAGGCCTTGGCCACGGCCACGGTGATCTCCGAGCCGCTGCCGACCGTGCCCGCGGCACCGCCGGGCAGCTCGTCCGCGAACTCGAGCGAGGTCGCCAGGACCTCGTGCCGCACGAACTCCCCGTGCACCCGCAGGACTTCCCTCACCTCGTCGCCGGCCACGACGGACAGGGTGATGCGGTCGGCGATGTCGAGGCCGGCGTCCTTGCGGGCCTGCTGGACCACGCGGACGACGTCGCGGGCGGTGCCCTCGGCCTCGAGTTCCGGCGTCACCACCGTGTCCAGGGCGATGGTCAGCCCCTTCTGCGACTCCACGACCCACCCGCTGCGCGGCACCTCGGTCACGACCACGTCACCCGGTTCGACGGTGATCTTGCCGTACTCGAAGGGAATCTCGGCCTTGCCGAACTCGCGGATGCCGTCCACGACGGACTTGGGGTCCGCCGCCGAGATCGCGCGCGCGACGTGCTGGGTCTGCTTGCCGTAGCGCTTGCCCAGCTCGCGGAAGTTCGCCTTCACCTGCACGTCGACGACCTCGTCGCCCGCGTCGAGCGGCTGCAGCACCTTGACGTTGAGCTCCACGGCGATGTCGTCCAGCAGGTCCTGGCCGACCTCCACGCCCGGCGGGAGCCCGACCAGGGCGTTGCCGAGGGGCTGGCGGATACGGATGCCCGACGCCTTGCGCGCCGCCCGGCCCAGCTCGGCGAGGCCCCGCGCGGTCGCGACCTGCTTCGACAGGCCGGCGTCGACGAGCTGCTCGTCGGCCCGCGGCCAGGACGCGAGGTGCACCGACTCGGCGGCGGAGGGGTTGCCGGGGCGGATCACCCGCTGCCAGACCTCCTCCGAGATGAACGGCACGAACGGCGCGAGGAGCCTCGTCAGGACGTCGAGGCACTCGTACAGCGTCACGAGCGCGTCCTGGTCGCCCTCCCAGAACCGCTGGCGGGTGCGCCGCACGTACCAGTTCGACAGGTCGTCGACGAAGTCGGCGAGCAGCCGGCCGGCGCGCGCCGTGTCGTACTGCTCCATCTGCTCGTCCACGGCGGCGGCCAGCGCGTGGACCTCCGAGAGGATCCACCGGTCGAGCACGGGCCGGTCGGCCGGCGCGCAGGCGGTCTCCGGGGCCCACGACGCCGACCCCGCGTAGAGCGAGAAGAACGACGCCGTGTTCCAGTAGGTCAGCAGGATCTTGCGCACGATCTCGTCGAGGGGGCCCGGTCCCACGCGGCGGGCCGACCACGGGGATCCCGAGCACGCCATGAACCACCGCAGCGCGTCCGCGCCGTGCGCGTCCATGAGCGGCACCGGCTCGATGATGTTGCCCAGGTGCTTGCTCATCTTGCGGCCGTCCTCGGCCAGGATGTGGCCCAGGCACACCACGTTCTCGTAAGACGACTTGTCGAAGACGAGCGTGCCGATCGCCATCAGCGTGTAGAACCAGCCGCGGGTCTGGTCGATCGCCTCGCAGATGTACTGCGCCGGGTACGCGGCCGCGAACTTCTCCTCGCTGCCCGGGACGTGCGGGTAGCCGAGGGAGGCGAACGGCATCGCACCCGAGTCGTACCAGGCGTCGATCACCTCGGGGACGCGCGTCGCGGTCTGCCCGCAGCCGGGGCAGGCGAAGGTGATCGCGTCGACGAACGGCCGGTGCGGGTCCAGTTCGGACATGTCCTCGCCGACGAGGGTGCCGAGCTCGGCGCGCGAGCCCACGGCGGTGATGTGGCCCTCCGCGCAGCGCCAGAGCGGCAGCGGCGTGCCCCAGTAGCGCGACCGCGACAGCGCCCAGTCGATGTTGTTGGTGAGCCAGTCGCCGTAGCGGCCGTGCTTGACGCGGTCGGGGAACCAGTTCGTGTTCTCGTTCTCCCGCAGCAGGGCATCGCGCACCTCGGTGGTGCGGATGTACCACGACGGCTGCGCGTAGTAGATCAGCGCGGTGTGGCAGCGCCAGCAGTGCGGGTACGCGTGCTCGAAGTCCTCGTAGCGGAACAGCAGGCCCGAGGTGCGGAGCTCGTCGACGAGGGCCGCGTTGGCGTCCTTGAAGAACACGCCGCCCACCAGGGGGACCTCGGCGAAGAAGCGGCCGTCGGGACCGACGGGGTTGACCAGGGGCAGCCCGTTGGCGCGGCACACGGCGAGGTCGTCCGCGCCGAACGCCGGCGCCTGGTGCACCAGGCCGGTGCCGTCGGTCGTCGTGACGTACTCGGCGAGCACGACGATGTGGGCGTCCGGGATCTCGACGTAGTCGAACGGACGGCGGTAGTGCAGGCCCGCGAGGTCGGCGCCCAGCACCGTCGCGAGCACCTCGGCGTCTTCGCCCAGCACCTCCTCCAGGCGCGGCTCGGCGATCACGAACACGCCCTGCTCGGTGCGGGCGACGGCGTAGGTCACCCCGGGGTGCACCGCGACGGCCGTGTTCGACACCAGCGTCCACGGGGTGGTCGTCCAGATCAGCAGCTCGGCGCCCTCGACCCCGGCCACCGGCGCGGTCAGCGGGAACCGGACGTACACCGACGGGTCGGTGACGGTCTCGTACCCCTGCGCCACCTCGTGGTCGGACAGGGTCGTGCCGTCCTTCGCGCAGTACGGCGCGACGCGGAAGTCCTCGACCAGGCGGCCGTCGTCGAAGATGCGCTTGAGCGACCACCAGACGCTGTCGACGTACTCGGGCGACATCGTCGTGTACGGCTCGGACAGGTCGATCCAGTAGCCCATGCGTTCGGTGAGCTGCTCGAACTCGCCGACGTGGCGCAGGACGGACTCGCGGCAGCGGGCGTTGAACTCGGCGATGCCGATCTTCTCGATGTCGGGCTTGCCGGAGAGCCCCAGCTCCTTCTCCACCGCGAGCTCGACGGGCAGGCCGTGGCAGTCCCAGCCGGCCTTGCGCGGGACCGAGAAGCCCTTCATCGTCTTGAAGCGCGGGAAGATGTCCTTGAAGACGCGGGCTTCGACGTGGTGGGTGCCGGGCATCCCGTTCGCCGTGGGCGGCCCCTCGTAGAACACCCACGGGCTTCCGTCGGCGGTCTGCGCCAGGCTGCGGTCGAAGATGTCGTTGTCCTGCCACCACCGGATGATGCCGCGGTCGAGTTCCCCGAGATCGATCTTGTTCGGCAGGGCCGCGAACGGGGACGCCTGGCTGTCCTGGTGCATGTCCGTAGAGCTCCTCGCTTCGTCTCACGTCGTACGAACGGCAGTCACGCCGTCCACACGGGGACGAAGCGCCCGGCACGTCCTGCCCGGGACCCCGCGGTACCACCCCGCTTGCACCCGGCGGGCCGGGTGCCACTCCATTGGCCGCGTGACGTGCGACGGACGTCCGGTTCTACTGGGGCCCGGGGCCCGTTCTTCCGGAGGCTCCCCGGTGATGGCCGGATCCAAGCCTGTGCGGTGGAGTGTATCGGGGATCGACACGGGTGACCGAGCACGGTGTCGAGGAGGCGCACCGCCGGGGTGCCGCCCGGCCAGGTCGGCGAGGTGTGCATGCGCGGCCTCAACGTCATGTCCCGCTACCTGGGCAACGACGACGCCACGGGCGAGGCGTTCCGCGGCGGCTGGTTCCACTCGCAGGACCCCGGGTTCCGCGTGGAGGCGAACGGGCGGGACTTCTTCACCCTCACCGGACGGGTGAAGAACATCGCCGAGGTCGCCGGGGAGACGGTGTCGCTCGACGAGATGGACCGCGCGCTGCGCGCCCTGCCGCAGGTCCGCGACGCGGCGTGCGTCGCGCTGCCCGAGCGGTTCATCGCCCTCGACCGCATTCCCAGGACCCCGGCGGGCAAGGTGCTGCGCCCCGAGCTGCGGACCGTTCTGCAGCACCGCGAGGCTCAGGCCATCGGCCCGGCCTGACGAGCTCTCCCCAGCGGCACCACGGCATTCGGCCCGGTGGTGCGCCCGCGGCCAGGACGAAGCCCGCGTCGCGCGCGGTCAGCACGTCTCCCGGCTCGTGCGGGAAGCTCACCTCGACCACGCCGGGCGCGGTGCTCGCCTCGGCCAGTCCGGCGACGGACTGGAGCCGGCCCGGCCCCGGCCGCAGGAACCGCACTGCGGCGGACCGGGTGGCCGCCGGCTTCGGCACCGGCCCGTCGGTGAGCATCCTGACCAGCTCGGTCTCGAGGTCGAGGCCCGTGCAGAACTCCAGCAGCGACAACAGCCCGCCGGGTTCGAACCAGGTGTGCACGGACTCGACGCGCGGACCGGTCTGCGTCAGCACCACGGTCACGTGGGCCGGTCCCCGCTCGTACCCGGCGAGGTCGAGCAGCGAGGTGGCCGCGGCTCCGTCGACAACGTTGTCAGCTCGATCGCCGGAACCGCGCACCGATCCCGAGCTCGTCGAACAGCTCGTCGGCCTCGCGGCGGCGCTCGACGGCGGCGGTGTGGTCCCCGACCGCCTCGTGGGCCTGCGCGAGGCCCTGGAGCGCGCGGGCCTTCTCGACCTGGTACTTCGCCTCGGAGGCGATCCGGTGCGCGGTGCCGTGCAGCTGCAGCGCGGCCTGGCCGCGGCCGTCGGCCAGCTCCAGGCCGCCGAGGATGCTCTCGACCCTCACCTGCCGGATCGGTGTCCGGCTGGTCCGGCCGAGGACGACCGCCCTGCCGAACAGGGCCGTGAAGCGGTCGCGGTCGCCCCGGCGGTGGGCGGCCTTCGCGGACAGCGCGAAGACCAGGGCGCGGTCCGCGGCGGGTGAGGCGTCGTCGACCAGCTCCAGCGCCAGGTCGAGGTACCGCTGGGCCTCCTCGTCCTGGTCCAGCCCGAGGTGGGCGGTCGCGAGGTCCGCCAGGGACACCAGCTCGTTGTCCCTGGCCCCGAGCGCCCGGTTGAGCTGCAGCGCGCGCAGCGCCGCGGCGGCGGCCTCCTCGAAGTGGCCCCACTGTTCGTACAGCGTGCTGAGGTTGGTGAGCGACTCGGCCTCGGCCCGGCTGGCTCCGAGCTCCCGCTTGAGGGCGATGGACTGCTGGAGTCGCGACAGCGCCTCGTCGAACCGGCCGAGCCCGCCCAGCAGCACGCCGAGCACACCGGTGTCCTTGGCCTCGCCCCGCCGGTCGCCGAGCCGCACGGCGAGCTCGAGCCCCTCGGTCGCCGCGGCGATCCCGTCGTAGAAGCGGCCGAGCTTCCAGTACGCGATGGCCAGGTTCGACAGGCTCACCCGCAGCAGCGCGTCGTGGCCGAGCCGGCGCGAGGCCGCCACGGCGATCCCGGCGATCTGCCGGCACTCCTCGAACTGGCCCTTGGCGTCGAACTGGAAGACGGCGTTGCGCGCCAGCGCCGCGGTGTGGCGGTGCAGGCCCATCCGGTAGGCGAGCACCACCGCGTTGCGCAGGGCGTCCTGCTCCCTGGCGAGCCACTTGCGCGCGTGGTCCGCGTCCCGCAGCAGCGGCAGGCTGGGGCTGTCGTCGCACTGCTCCGGCTCCAGCACCACCCGGCCGGGGAACGCGAGGTCGCAGGCCAGGTCGGTGGCCAGCACGTAGTAGCCGAGCAGGCGGGCGACCGCCGCCTCGTCCTCCTCACCGGCCTCCCCGCCGTCCTCGCTGCCGGCCTGCCGGCGGCCGAGGCGGCGCGCGAAGCTGCGCACCAGGTCGTGGAACGCGTAGTAGCTGAGCTCGTGCTGCTGGATCAGGTGCACGTCGAGCAGGTGCTCCATGATCTCCTCGGCCTCCTCGACACCGGTGCCGAGCAGGGCCGCCGCCGAACGGGCCTCGATGTTGTTGTGCCCGGGGTGCAGGGCGAGCAGGCGCAGGGCGGCGCGGTGCTTCGGGGTGAGGCCCAGGTAGGACAGCTTCAGGGTCAGCTCGACGCTGCGCTCCCCCGACCGCAGCTCGTCGAGCCGGCGCGACTCGTTGCCCAGGCGTTCGACCAGGTAGGCGATCGGCCAGCGCGGCCGGTTGTGCAGCCGGGCGGCGGCGATCCGCAACGCGAGCGGCAGGTGCCCGCACAGCTCCGCCAGCGCGGCGGCGGCCTCCGGCTCGGCGGCCACCCGCTTCTCCCCCAGCGCGTCGGCCAGCATCGCGAGGCTGCTCGCCGAGGACATCGTCCCCAGCGAGATCCAGTGCGCGCCGTCGAGGTCGACCAGCCGGACCCGGCTCGTGACCAGCATCATCGAGTTCGCGCCGGGCGGCAGCAGCGGGCGCACCTGCGCGGCGCTGCCCGCGCTGTCGAGCAGGAGCAGCAGCCGGCGCTGCGCGGCGATGGCACGCCACTCGGCGGCCTTGCCGTGGGCGTCGCCGGGGATCCGGTCGACGGGCACGCCGAGCTGCCTGAGCAGCGTCTCGGCGACCGAGTCGACGCTCATCGGCGGCTGCTGCTGCGTGAAGCCGCCCAGGTCCACGTACAGCTGTCCGTCGGGGTACTGCTCGGCGAGCAGGTAGGCGGCGTGCACGGCCAGGGAGGTCTTGCCCACGCCGCCCATCCCGTCGATCGCCACGATCCGCGAGCTGTGCCCGTCCGGTTCGCCCGCGTGGTCGAGCAGGTCGCGCAGCTCCTGCTCGCGGCCGGTGAAGTCGCGCAGGTCGTAGGGCAGGGTGCACGGCGGTGCGGTGGTCTCCTCGGCCGGTTCGGGAAGCAGGGGCGGCGCACCGGTCGCGGTCAGCGAGGGGTCGTTGCGCAGGATCGCGTCGCGCAGCCCGGTCAGCCTGGTGTCCGGGTCGATGCCGAGCTCGTCGGCGAGCAGGCGCTGCACGCGGGTGTAGGCCTCCAGCGCCTCGGCCTGCCGGCCCGAGCGGACCAGGGCGAGCATCAGCTGGGCGTGGAACGTCTCCCGCAGCGGGTGGGCGGTCACCAGTTCCACGAGGTCGCCGACGAGCCGGACGGCCTCCCCCGCTCCCAGCCGCAGCTCCACCAGCTGCTCGACCGCGGCCAGGTGCCGTTCCCGCAGCGCCGCGGACGCCGTGTCGATCAGCCGGCCACCGGTGCCGGCCAGGACCGGCCCGCGCCACAGGTCGACCGCGTGCTGCAACGACGACACCGCGTCGGCGGTCCGGCCGACCGCCACGGCCTCCCGCGCGCGGTCGAGGCAGGTCAGGAAGTCGTCGAGGTCCAGGTAGACCCCGTCGCCGACGACCGCGCGGTAACCGGCCCCCTCCGTGGTGATCACCCCGGCGCCGCCGGGCACGACCTGCCGCAACACCGCCACGGCCTTGCGCACCTGGTGCCTGGCCGTCGCCGGCGCGGCGTCGTCCCACACCGCCTCGACCAGCCGCGCGACCGGCACCGCCTGGCCGGGTTCGAGCAGCAGCGTCACGAGCACCCGTTCGTGCACGGGCCCGCCGAGCTTCACCCGCTCCGGGCCCGCCCAGCACTCGAGCGCACCGAGGACGGCGAAGCGCAGCCAGGTCGACCCGGAATCGGACAAGGGAGCACACTCCAGACAGATGACTTCCCATGACACCGGACACACACGGCGATCAGATTATCGCCGCTTTCCCTCTCGGCGCGCGGCTGTAAAGGTCCTCTGGACACTTTCCAAAGAACATCCAGGCACCCAATTGAGATGAACACCTGGTGACGAATCGAGCCGAGGGAGCCCTCGCGGTACCGCGATGCCAGGGTCTCCCCGCCGTTCAGCCCACCTGACACCGTTGTTCCCGGCTCTGATTCCACGACGGAGGACCAAAGAACAACGGCAGCGAACAAGCTTTCCACCCACACCGAACTGTTCGACCTGAGCGGGAAGCGCGCCCTCGTCACCGGCGGCTCCAAGGGAATCGGGCTGATGATTGCGCGCGGCCTTCTCCAGGCGGGTGCCCGGGTGGTGATCAGCTCGCGCGACGCCGGCGCGTGCGCGGGGGCCCAGCGGCGGCTGTCCGAGTTCGGGGAAGTCCTGGCCGTGTCCGCGGACCCGCCCGGCACGACGGCGGCCACGCTCGACGCCCTCGGCGACGCGATCGCCGCGAAGGCCCCGCCGGGCAGGCTCGGGCGCGACGACCGCGACGGGTACCTGAGCCCCGCGCCGGGGGGTACCAGCAGTGCCTCCCCCGGACCGCGGCGCGCGCCTACGGTGGGGAAATGGCCACCACGGACCCGCGCACCGACATCCGGGAGTTCCTCAGGTCGCGGCGTGCCCGGATCACACCCGAGCAGGCGGGTCTGCCCGCGCACGGCGGCCGCCGCCGGGTCGAGGGGCTGCGCCGCGAGGAGGTCGCGCTGCTCGCGGGGGTGTCGGTCGACTACTACGTGCGGATGGAACGCGGCAGCCTCGCCGGCGCCTCGGACGGCGTGCTCGACGCGCTGGCCCGCGCCCTGCAGCTCGACGAGGCCGAGCGCGGCCACCTGTTCCGGCTGGCGCGCCGCTCCGGGCCGGCACGCCGCCGGCGCGTCCCGGCCGCGTCGGTGCGCCCGTCGTCGCAGCAGGTGCTCGACGCGATCTCCGGCGCGCCCGCCTGGATCCGCAACGGGCGCTACGACGTGCTCGCGATGAACGAGCTCGGCCGCGCGCTGTACGCACCGGTGCTGGCCGACCCGCGCCGGCCCGCGAACACGGCGCGGTTCGTCTACCTGCACCCCGAGGAAGCCGGGGAGTTCTTCGTCGACTACGACCGAGTCGTGGCCGACGCGGCGGCGAAACTGCGCCTGGAGGCCGGCCGCAATCCGCACGACGAGGGGCTGATCTCGCTGGTCGGCGAGCTGTCGACGCGCAGCGAGCTGTTCCGGCGGCGGTGGGCGTCGCAGGACGTGCGGCTGCAGCGGTCCGGGCGCAAGCGGCTGCACCACCCGGTCGTGGGGCGGCTCGAGCTCGACGTCGAGTCGCTGGAACTGCCGGACGAACCCGGCCTGCACCTGATCGTCTACACCGCGCCCGCCGGCACGCCGACCGCGGACAACCTGGCCCTCCTCGCGTCCTGGGCGGCGACCCGGCCGGACGGAGCCGCGGCGCGGAACGGGTGATGCGGCACGCCTACCAGGTGTGACGTTGCACCGCGCCGGTAGGCGGCGACCGGCGGCGTGACCTAGGTTGTGATCATGGCCGAGCCCACTCCCCCGACGCCCCAGGACGCCTTCGAGCTGCTGCTCTCGGGCAACCGGCGGTTCGTCGCCGGCACGCCGGACCACCCGAACCAGGACGCGGTGCGCCGCTCCGAGATCGCCCCGGCGCAGCGCCCGTTCGCCGTGCTGTTCGGCTGCTCGGACTCCCGGCTGGCCGCCGAGATCATCTTCGACCGCGGCCTGGGTGACCTGTTCGTGGTGCGCACGGCGGGCCACGTCGTCGGCTCGGAGGTGCTCGGCAGCGTCGAGTACGGGGTCGAGGTGCTCGACTGCCCGCTCGTCGTGGTCCTCGGTCACGACGCCTGCGGTGCCGTGGGAGCGGCGTGCGCCGCGCTCGACGAGGGCGCGGTGCCCGGCGGCTACATCCGCGACGTCGTCGAACGGGTGACGCCCAGCGTGCTCGCGGCACGGGCCGCCGGGCGCGTGTCGGCCGACGAGATCCTCGCCGAGCACGTCGGCCTCACCGTCGACCTGCTGCTCGACCGCTCCCGCCTGCTCGCCGACAAGGTGGCCGCGGGCAGGACCGCCGTCGTGGGCCTGTGCTACGGCCTGGCCGACGGCAGCGCGCGGGTCGTCGCGGCGAAGGGCCTCGACGCTTCCGCCGCCGTCTGACCGTCCGCCGCCCGGCCCTCAGCCGCCGGGCCGAC
The DNA here is from genome assembly GCF_042725365.1 of Lentzea sp. NPDC060358. Taxonomy (NCBI): domain Bacteria; kingdom Bacillati; phylum Actinomycetota; class Actinomycetes; order Pseudonocardiales; family Pseudonocardiaceae; genus Lentzea; species Lentzea sp. NPDC060358. The sequence continues at coordinate 9,634 of NZ_JBHXCW010000195.1, forward strand.
CCCCGGCCACCGTCCGCCCCCAGCCGCCCAGCCGCCAGGCTGACCCCCGGCCACTCGGCCCTCAGCCGCCGGGCCGGGGGCCTGCGGCGCGGTGGAGCCGGTTCGCGATCGCGAGCCCCAGCCCGGTGCTCTCCGGCACGGAGGCGACGATGACGTCGCAGCCCTGCTCGTCGAGGTCGCGCAGGAACCCGTACAGGCCCCGCGCGTACCCGGCCGCCGAGCCGGGGAGTCGCACCACGGCGTGCGCGTTCACCGGCGTGTCGCCGAGGGCCGCGGGCAGCAGGACACCCACCCGGTGCCCCTGGTCCTGGAGGATCTCCGCCTCGACGGCGACCTTGGCCGGCTCGACGAGGACGACCCGCGCCCGCGGCGCGTAGTGCGACGGGTGCTGGCCCGGCACCCGGACGGGGCTCGTGGCCGGGACGGCCGGCGCGAAGCCCAGCACCGCCTCCAGGTCCTCCGCGGTCACGCCGCCGGGCCGGAGCACGGCCGGGACGTCGGCCGTGGCGTCGACGATGGTCGACTCGACCCCGACGTCGCACGGTCCGCCGTCCAGCACGAAGTCGACGGCGTCCCCGAGTTCTGCGCGGACGTGGTCGGCCGTGGTCGGGCTGACCGAGCCGAACCGGTTGGCCGACGGTGCCGCCACGCCGCCGCCGAACGCGGCCAGCAGCGCGAGCGCGACCGGATGCCCCGGCACGCGCAGCGCCACCGTCTCCAGACCGCCCGTGGCCTCCAGCGGAACCCGGCGGCCGCGCCGCAGGACCAGCGTCAGCGGGCCTGGCCAGAAGTGCGAGGCCAGCACGCGCGCTGCGGCGGGCACGTCCTCGGCCCAGTCGGACAGGTCCTCGCCGCTGCGGACGTGGACGATCAGCGGGTGCGTGGTCGGGCGCCCCTTGGCGGCGAAGACGCGCGCCAGGGCGGCCGGGTTCTCGGCGTCCGCGGCCAGGCCGTACACGGTCTCGGTGGGCAGGGCCACGAGGCCTCCCGCCCGCAGGACGGCGACCGCCTCGGCGATGTCAGTGGTTCCGGTCGACACCCGGCCAATCCTCCCAGCCGTCCCCGCGCCGCGTTCAGCCAGGCCCGCGCCTCGGGTGCGGCCGCCTCGGCGACGTACGGGGAATCATGATTGCCGCCCCCTGTCCCCCACCTGCATAGTGATCGCAGGAGACCTGGGGGGCTCCGATGGGGGACATCCGCGCGAACACGCCGATCCGGGCGTGGGCTCCGGCGTGGTCGACGCCGCTCCTCCCGCCTCCCGCAGACCACGGAGGAGACCGCCATGCGCACCAGATCCCTCCTCACCGCGATCGCCGCGCTCACCGTCGCGACCGGCCTGCTCGCCCCGTCTGCCGCGGCCGATCCCGGCTGCACCTGGCAGCTCTCGCCGTTGCCCGTCCGGAGCGGCATGGACTGGTCCACCCTCCGGATCACCGGTGTCGACGCGCAGGGCGGCGTGTCCGGGTTCCACACCTCCGCCCGTGGCGCGGGCGACCACGCGTTGACCCGCTGGACCTCCGCCGGCGTCGAAGTGCTGCCGAGGCCGGAGGGCGCCACCGCGTTCGTGACCATCGCCGGGAACGCCTCGGGCCTGGTCATCGGGCGGGTGGAGCTGGCCGGTGGCGGCGCGGCGCTCATGACGCACGCCCCCGGCACCGGCTACCGCACGCTGCCGCTCCCCGCCGGGTACGACGCGGCGTGGTTCACCCTGGTCGACGTCAACGACCGGGGTGACGTGCTCGCCAAGTGGTGGGGCACGAGCGCGCTCCCGCAGGCCGCCGTGCTGTGGCGGGCGGAGGACGGCGTGCCGGTCGTCATCGCCCCGCCGGAGGTGCCGCGCCCGAACCCGGTGGCGATCCGCAACGACGGCACGGTGCTGCTCGGCGGCACGTGGGACCCGGTGTGGCTGTGGCGCGACGGCGCGCTGACCTCGCTGGGCGACTGGGGCTCGTCGGTCCGCCCGCGCGACCTGACGAAGGACGGCCTGCTCGCCACCCGCGACTACGACAGCCCCCGCACCTCGTGGAAGTGGCACGAGTCGACCGGGCGGATGGAGCGGTTCGCCGTCGACGGCGTGGTCGAGGAGGTCAACGAGGACGGGCTCGCCATCGGCTACCTCGACGACGGCGACTACACCTACGCCGTGTGGCAGGGCACCGAGTTCCTGGCCGAGCTGCCGAAGGCGCCGTTCGCCACCGAGGCGACGGCCAGCGCCGTCGGGGCGAACGGGGTGATCGCCGGGTTCTCCGGGACCAAGCCGGTGGTGTGGACCTGCCGCTGAGTCCTCAGACCCGCACGCCGACCGGCGCCTCGGCGCTGTCCTTCTTCTTCGAGTTCGCCGAGTAGTGGGCGACGGCGATCGCTCCGGCGATCGCCAGGACGAACCCGGCGGCCGCGGCGGTCACGTACCCCTGGCGGACGCGGTCGTCGAGGTAGACCAGGCCGACGAACGACGACAGGGCCGTGTTGGTGGTGAACATGATCGCCGTGACGGCGGTCGGACCGCCCTTCTGCAACGCCATCGCGAACAGCACCGCCGCGGCGATCCCGTTGAGCACGATGGCCCACGCCGCCGGTTCCAGGACGAGCCGCCACACCGGGTCCGGGAGGTCGATCGTGCGGGCCGAGATGCCGACGACGCTGTAGGCGACGCCCGAGCCGAAGGCCAGGGCCACGGTCGCCCAGACGTGGCGGTGGCGCCGCGCGTAGGCCGCGATCCCGAGCACCGGGACCACCGTGGCCACGAGCACCCAGCGCCACTGCGGCGGCAGGGTGTGCGCGGGGCCCGGCTCCGCGGAGATGCCCAGCAGGACCAGGCCGGTCGCGCCGACGGCCAGCGCGATCCACCCCCGCGTGCGGAGGTGGGCGCCGAGGAAGGCGCTGATCAGGGCCGTCACGCCGACGCTGAACGCGAGCATCGACTGGACGAGGAACAGCGGGAGCCGGTGCAGGGCCACCGAGGCGCAGGCGAAGCCCAGCACGTCCACGCCGAGACCGAGGAAGTACAGCCACTGGCGCCGGAGAGCGATGAGATCGAGGGACCGTCCGCCGAAGGCGCCGGCGCGCCGGACGCCCAACGCCACCAGGATCGATCCACTGCCTGACGCCAGGGTCGCCAGCACAGCGAGGACGTAACCCAGTGCCATTCGTCCATTGTGTCAGCCGGTGATCGAGGCTGCTCCGGCACCCCGCGGGTCTGACCTGCGGGGTCAGCCGGACGCATCCTCACGGGCGGTCGTAAGGGTGTGCTCCCACCGCCGCACGACGACGGCGAGCCGTTCGGCAGGCGCACCGGCACGTCGGTGCCCGGCATGAACGCGGTGGATCAGCCCCGCCACCGCGACGGGGCCGCCGGGCCGGCGGCGGTCGCGGGAAGGGGTGGGCGGCCATCAGCGTGCGACGGCACTGCGGCGTCAGCCGGACCACGGCCGCGTCGGGCTGCGCCCGCCTCAGGTGACGCGGAAGACCGGCCAGCCGATCTCGGTGCGCCACTCCGCCGGTTCACCCGAGTCGCGGGGACCGACGAGGTAGACCTCCCGCACCGGCCCGGCGACCGACATCGCGTTCTCCACCACCCAGGTCCCGAGTTCGCCGTAGGTGACCTCGACGCCGTCGTGCTCGCCGGTGTGCGTGGTGACGGCCAGTTCGGCGGCCGGGAGGACCGCGGGGTGCACGCGTCCGGTGCGCGGTGGCGCGTCGGTCGGCAGGTAGAGCAGCGCGTGGCCGCGCTCCTGCTCGAAGAGGGCGTTGTCGTAGCAACCGCCCGCCGGTCCGGTCGCGGCGGCGCCGACGGCCGCCTCCAGTTCGGCCATCGCGCCCGCGAACCAGGCCTCGACGTCGCCGTGCCCGATGACGGCCTCCACCGCCGCGACCGTCCGGGCGGGCTCCGCGCGCAGCTCGACGGTGAGCGGCGCGGGGTCGGGCCGCAGCAGACGCCGCAACGACACGACGGCGGCCCGCGTGCGGTCGAGCGCCTCCTCGAGGCGGTGCAGGTGGCCTGCGACCAGGGCCGCCCGGACACCGGGGTCGGGCGTGCGCAGGATCTGCCGCACGTCGCCCAGGGGCACGTCGAGCTCGCGGAGCCGGTGGATGACCTGGGCGGCGGGGATCTGGTCGACGGCGTAGTAGCGGTACCCGGTGGACTCGTCCACCACGGCGGGCTCCAGCAGAGCCGCCTCGTGGTACCGGCGCAGGGTCCGCACGCTCAGGTGGGTCAAGCGGGAGAACTCCCCGATGGTCAGCACCCGTGCATTGTGGACTCTCCCCCGGGGGGAGGGTCCACGGCTTGACCTTCCCTCTCCGCGAGGCCGCACGGTGTGCTCATGACACAGCACACCGACCTGATCCCCGCCACCGTCCGCGAGTTCTTCGCCGCCCACGTCGCCCGCGACGCCGGCACCGCCTCGTCGTTCTTCACCGACGACGTGGTGCTCGTCGACCAGGGCGAGACCGTCCGCGGCCGCGAGGAGGCCCACGCGTTCCTGCGGGACGCCGGCTCCGAGTTCGAGTACACGACCGAGCAGCTCGGCGCCCACCGCGCCGACGACACCCGCTGGGTGGTGACCGTGCGGCTCGAGGGCACCTTCCCCGGCGGCGTCGCCGAGCTCGACTACCGGTTCACCCTGCGCGGCGACCGCATCGCCGAGCTCGTCATCGCCAACCACCCGGCCTGACCGGGTCCGCGGCACGCCCACCGTCGAAGAAGAGAGAGAAATGTCTGGTTCGGATCGCGATCGTCTCGACGGTCGCAGGGCACTGGTCACGGGCGGGTCGAAGGGCTCGGGCGAGGCCGTCGTGCGGAGGCTGCGGGAGATGGGTGCCGACGTCTTCGTGACGGCGAGGACGATGCCCGACGGGTACGAGCGCCCCGACCGGTTCATCGCAGCGGACACGACGACCGCCGAGGGCACCGCCGCGGTGGCCGCGCGCATCGCCGAGACCGGCGGCCCGCTCGACGTCCTCGTGCACGTCGTCGGGGGCTCCTCGACGCCGGCCGGTGGCTTCGCGGTCATCACCGGCGACCAGTGGCTCGCCGAGCTGAACCTCAACCTCCTGGGCGCGGTGCGGCTCGACCGGGCCCTGGTCCCGGCGATGGCCGAGGCCGGCCGGGGCGTCGTGCTGCACTTCACCTCGATCCAGCGCGAACTGCCCCAGCACGACGCGACCCTGGCCTACGCGGCGGCGAAGGCGGCGCTGCGCACGTACAGCAAGGGGCTCGCCAACGAACTCGCGCCGCGCGGCGTGCGGGTCAACGCGATCAGTCCCGGCGGCATCGAGACCGAGGCCTACGAGAGGTTCGTGGACCGCATCGCCGAGGGCAACGGGCTCACCCGTGAGGCGGCGAAGCAGACCATCTACGACTCCCTCGGCGGAGTGCCGCTGGGTCGGTTCGCGAAGCCCGCGGAGATCGCGGACCTGGTCGGGTTCCTGGCCTCCGACCGCGCCGCGGCGATCGTGGGCGCCGAGTACGTGATCGACGGCGGGACCGTGCCGACCGTCTGAGCCGGAGGCCACTCGCGCACTCCCCCGCCGTGCGGCGACGCACGTCAGGCGCGCGTCGCCTTCTCCACCATGGCCACGACCTCACGC
>NZ_JBHXCW010000196.1:0-15165 GCF_042725365.1 Lentzea sp. NPDC060358
TCTCCAGACGCTCCACCCGGGACTGCAGCGCCCGCTCGTCGTTCCCGTACGCGGCGGGCAGCAGCACCCGGGCGCAGATCAGCTCCAGCTGCAACCGGGGCGAGGTGGCACCCCGCATCTCCGTCAATCCGGTGTTGACGAGATCGGCGGCGCGGCACTCGGACCAGACCCGACCTGCCAGGGCGCGGTTGGCAGGTCAGGAAGACTGGGTTCCTTGCGTACAACGGGAAATGTTGTGCGGAGTTACTGGCGCGACGGAACGAGACGGTCACAAATCGCGCAGAGGGCAGACCTGTCCTGCCGGACTCAGTCGGGTGACGTGGCCGGCAGGCCGGGAATGCTGCCCGGCGCAGTGCCGTCGCGCCGCTCCTCGACCGACCACGTGGTGGTGGGGAAGAGCGAGTTCTGCGACGTCAGAACGGCGAGCACGCCGCGCGTGCCGCCCGAGTTGTCGGTGTGACCGGACGCCGCGGAGGCCGTCGCGACGACAGGCGCCTGCTGCGGAGCGGGCAGCGGGGCGCCGGGTCCGGGGGTGGTCCAGGTGAGGTCGCTCACCGGCGCCTGCTCGGCCTTCGCGGGCGCGGGAGGGGAGAGCAGGTCGGGCAGCAGCGGCACGACCTGCTTGACCGCGACGACGGGCGGCGCGGGCGGAGGCGGAGGCGGCGGCAGCTCGGCGGCGAGCTTCGCGGCCTTGCGGGCGGCACGGACCTGGGCCTTGGCCTGGATCACCTCGGGCGGTGCCTGGTTCGACACGCTGCCCGATCGCACGGTGCCCTTGGTGCCACCCGTGAAGTCGAGGACGGGGCCCTCGTCCTGTTCGGGTTCTTCCGCAGCCTCGTCCCCGGACTGCGACTGGGGCGGAACGACGAACGGCGCCAGGGCGAGCTTCGCCGGTTCGTGACGATCCATCACGTTCGCGACGAACGCCTGGGCCCAGCCGGCCGGATCGTCCATCAGCGACGGTGCCGCGGCGGAGCCGGCGGCGGCGGTCTCGACCGGGGGCGGTGCCACGTCGGTGATCCCGGCGGTGGTCTCGACAGCAGTGTTCTCGCCGGGCGCAGGCGCCTCGGCGGTGGCGCCGGCGGCCGCGGGCGCTCCGGCGGTGATCTCGACGGCCGGCGGGGCCTGGTCGGGACTGGCGGAGGCGGTCGTCCCGCCCAGCAGCCAGGCGGCGGCGGTCAGCCCGCCGAGCGCGGCGGTCCGCAGCAGCAGTGCGACAGCTCCACCACTCGCCACAGGATCACCACCCGTCCACCGTTCGGGTCACCGCCGACGCGAAGCGCCGTCGGAGGTCGACGTCGAGCTATGTCTAGCACTGGTGAGTGGCTTTGCGAACCGCCTCGCCGCGAAACACTCGGAAGGGCGGTGACGTGCGGCTGTCCGTGTCTTCCCGATCGGGTGCGAACACCGTCAGTGTCGTCATCGGATCGAGTGACATCGCCGCTCCGGTCCCGTGTGGACCGCCGCGCGGCGGGGGATCGTGTCCGATGTGGACGCGCCCCAGCAGGTCAACAGCCTTTCTGAGCTGGCCGATCGCGCCGCCCGCGCGCTCGGCCCGGTACACGTGCACGATCGGGCGGGCCCGAACGAGTGCTTGGTCCGTTCGGGGGAGCTGATCGTGCTGCCCGCGGACGCACCCAGGGTGCGCAAGCGCTTGCGGGGTGTCTACTCGCACGAGGAGATCGTCGCGGGCGCCCTTCGCATGTTCCTGAAAACGCCCGATCGGGTAAGGGTGGTGGACATCGCGGCCGAGGTCGGTGCGACGCCGAACCACGTCCACGTCGCCTGCCCGATCATGCTCGGCACCTGCCGCCCGGTCGTCGGCAGTCGTCTGCCGGAGTTGCTGGGCGAGGGCACGGTCGCGTTGCTCGACACCTCTCTCGACGCCCCGCACGGCTCGTTGGTCGCCGGAGTCCTCCGCCACCACGGTGCGTCGGTCCGCCCGTTCCCGGTGCTGAGCGCCTCCGGCTTCGGTGACGACCTGACCCTCGCCGCCGCCCTGCGCGCCACCCGCGACCTGCCGGTCGTCCTGGTCGCCTCCGGCACGTACTCGTTCGACGACCGGTGCCCGCCGGTGCTGGCCGCCTGCTCCGCGAACGTGGTCGCCGCGGCGGGCAACGGCGGCTCGTCCCGCCCGTGGTGGCCCGCCGCTCTGCCCGCCGTGACGGCCGTGGGTGCCGAGGCGCCGTTCTCAGGTCACGGGCCGTGGGTGGACGTGGTCGCGTCCGGTGTCGACGTGCCGGCCACGGTCGGGTCGTCGCAACTGCTCTGCACGGGCACGTCGTTCGCGGCCGCGTTGCACGCCGCGACCCTGGTCCCCGTGCCGTAGCAGCTGAACCCCAGGTGGGCGACGGCCCTGGCGGCCTCGGCGGGGTGGCCTGCCAGCCGATGGAGTTCGGTCATGGCCTCCCGCACGAGCGCGTCCGGCACCGGCAGCACGCTCGCGATCACCGCCCTGGTGCCCGCGTCGAGGAACGCCCGCGCGAGACCCGACTCGCACGCCGACAGGACGACCACCTCCGGCGGGTTCCGCAGGCGGGCGAGGTCGTAGCCGTAGAGCGGGCCGTCGGCCAGGTCGAGGTGGGAGAACAACGGGTTCTCGGGGTGGACGTGCCCGTGGGCCGCGATGTGCGCGACACCCGCACCCTCCAGCCCTCGGAGCGTTCCCTCCACAGTGGACTCGACAACCGTTCCGCCGTGCTCCCGCCGCAGCGCGGTCACCTCCTCGTCGTGCAGCCGGGGTCCCGCCACCCACACCCGGTGCCCGCCGCGGCTCCCCGGCCGCCAGTGGCGCAGCGACGGGACGACGTGCACGCGTCCGAACGCCGCCCACGGCATCGAGTGGAGCACGCCGTCCGGGACGACGACGACCTCTTCGGCGTCGGGCAGCAGGTCCGTGGTGATCTTCCTGCCCGCTCGCAGCGAGAGCCTCGCCGTGCGCACGAGCTCGGCCGGGTCGGGGATCGTGCGCATGCTCGCGCGTCCGCCCACCAGCGTGACCGCGGTCATCCGTCCTCCGTGGACGACGAAGCTGACCAGGGGCAGGTCCGGTGCGGCCGCGTCGTGCGCGGCCCGGCGCCCGGCGGCGAGGGAGAGCCTGCGGACGTTCCTCTCCAGCACCTCGAGCGGCAGGCCGAACGCCTTGGCCCGCCTCAGCTCCGCGAGCGCGCGTGCCAGCTCCGGGTCGTCCGGCGGCAACGGCGTCGAGGCCCGGTGCCGTTCCGACCAGTGCAGGACCTCGCGCGCGGTCCGGGCCAGGCCGAGCGCGTGCCCGGTGAGCTCCCGCCGCGGCCAGTCGCCGTGGTGCTCGTCGAGCAGCTTGAGCCCCGCCCGGCACGCCGCCAGCGCACCCCGCCGGTCCGACCGCCGCGCTTGCGCGAGCCAGCCCAGCGCCCGCGTCTGCACGGGACCGCGGAACCGCTGTGCCGCAACGACGTCGAGCTTCCCGGCGGCGAGCAGGAACTCGGGATCGTCGCCGCCCAGCCGCCGGGCGGGTTCCGGGTCGCCGCCGCGCAACGCGCACCGCGCGCTCAGCACCGCCAGTTCGGGCACATGCCGCCGGCACCGCTTCAGCAGCTCCACCGCCGGGGCCAGCACCCGCCGTGCCTCGGCCGTGAGCCCGGCGGCGAGCAGCGCCTCGGCCCGGTCGACGAGCGCCTCCGGCTTGCTGGTGGAGTCGAGCCCGGCCCTCGCCGCCTCCTCGTACCGGCGCAGCGCCAGCGGCAGGTCGCCGGCGAGCATCGCCACGAAACCCCTGTTGTGCAGGCACATCGCCGCCCGCACCGGTTCACCGAGCGCGGCCAGCACGGTCTGGGCCGCGCGGAAGTCGGCCTCCGCCCTGCTCAGCTGCGCGGCGCCGCACCGCGCGATCCCGCGACCGACCAGCGCGTTGGCCAGCCACCGCTCGTCGCCGCGCCGCTTCAGGTCCCTGATCACCGCGGTCAGCTCCGCGATCGCGAGCCGCGGCTCGCCCGCGAGGTGCAGCCCGCGCAGGCACCTGGCCCGGACCCGCTCGTGCCCGCGCAGGTGCGGTGCCGCGAGGTCGAGGTGGCGCAGGCTCTGCTCGCGGCGCCCCCGGTCCAGCTCGATCCACGCGAGGGTGAGGTGGAACCGGGCCTCGCCGCTGAGCCGCACCCCGCGCCGCGCGAACCGGGCGGCGACGTCGAGGTGGCCCAGTTCGACGTGCGCGACGCTGAGGTCGTGCAACGCGTCGGCCCGCTCGGCCCTCGTGCCGCGGACCTCGGTCGACGCGATGGTGGCCCGCGGGTCGGCGGTGGCGCTCACGCGACGAACCAGCCCGTCGTCAGGCCCAGTGCGGGCACGGTCACGCACACCGGTCCCGGGGTGATGGTGGCGCGGAACCACCCTTCGGGGTCCGGTTCGAGCGCTCGGGTGCCGGCCGGGGTGCGGACCTCGACGGCGGCCGCGTCGTCCAGCACGCCGGTCAGGTGGCCGGGGTCGAGCTGGAGGTGCAGGCGCCCGGCACCGGCGTGGAAGACGAGCTGGCGGGACGGACCCCGCACCGGTTCCCGCACCGGCTCCATGGGGACGAAGCCGGTCGGGCGGGGCGTCGGGACGGGAGGCGGCGCGTCGGAGCGGAAGAGGTCGGCGAGCTCGTCGAGCAACGGGTCCCTCATCGCAGCTCCTCCACCTTGCGCCGCAGGTCGGCGAGGCATCGGCTGCGCGTGGGACCAACGCTCCCCACCTTCATCCCCAGGGCGTCGGCAACCTGTGCATAACTCAGCTCCGGGCTGTGGGCAGCTATTCGCAGCAACCGCTGGCACCGCTCGGTCAACGTCGTCAGCGCCGTCCACAGCCGCCGTTGCCGGTCACCGGTGACGACCACCTCGTCGGGTGCCGGTAGCACCGACTCCGGCTCCCACAGGTCGAACGGCACCTCCCGCCCGCGAGCGCGCACGACGGCGATCGACTGCCGGGTGGCGGTACGGACCAGCCAGCCGCCGAGCGACTCCGGCCGGCGCAGCCGCGTGAGGTGTTCGGCCAGGCAGAGCCAGGTGCACTGGTAGACGTCCGCCGCATCGGCGTGGCTCAGGCGGAACGATCTGGGCACCGACCAGACGAGTCGCGAGTAGCGCTCGACGAGGGCGTCCCAGCCGCACGAGCCGGCCCGCCACCCGACGAGAACCTCCGTGTTCGAGTCCATGCCAGTCGGAGTCGAATCCCGGTGGCCCGGCTCCGCAGGTCACTCGAAAGTGGGTTGTCCACAGGTGTGGAGGAACTCGTCCACACCTGTGGACAACTACAGCTTGTGGAGCCGCTCCACGGCCTCGTCGATCACCGCGTCCTGCTTGCAGAACGCGAACCGGATGAGGTGCTTCCAGTCCTCGGGGTGGTCGGTGAACACCTGGACGGGCACCGCCGCGACGCCGATCCGCGCGGGCAGGTCACGGCACAGCGCCAACCCGTCCGAGTAGCCCAACGGCCGGACGTCGGCGCAGATGAAGTACGTGCCCTCCGACGACCGAACCTCGAAACCAGCCGCACGCAGTCCCTCGGCCAGACGCGCGCGCTTCGAGGCCAGGGAGTCGCGCAACGACGTCACCCAGTCGAGTTCGGCGGTCAGTGCGTGGGCGACGGCGGGCTGGAACGGCGCCCCGCCCACGAAGGTCATGAACTGCTTGGCCGCCCGGACGGCGCCGACCAGCTCGGCGGGCCCGCAGACCCAGCCGATCTTCCAGCCGGTGCAGTTGAACGTCTTGCCGGCCCCGGAGATCGACAACGTCCGCGGCGCCATCCCCGGCAGCGAGGCCAGCGGGATGTGGACCAGCCCGTCGAACACCAGGTGCTCGTAGACCTCGTCGGTGATCGCCAGCAGGTCGTGCTCGACGCACAGCGCCGCGATCGCCTGGAGCTCCTCCAGGCGGAAGACGGTGCCGGTCGGGTTGTGCGGAGAGTTGACGAGGATCGCCCTGGTCCGCGGCGTGACGGCCGCCCGCAGCGCGTCCACGTCCAGCGCCAGCCGCCCGGACGCGTCCTCGCGCAGCCCGACGGACACCCGAGTTGCCCCGGCCATCGCGACGGACGCGGCGTAGGAGTCGTAGTAGGGCTCGATGAGGACGACCTCGTCCCCGGCCTCGACGAGCGCGAGCAGCGAGGCCGCGATCGCCTCGGTGGCGCCGACCGTCACGAGGACCTCGGTGTCCGGGTCGTACGACAGCCCGTACCGCGACCGGTGCGCGGCGACGGCGCGGCGCAGCACCGGCATGCCGGGGCCGGGCGGGTACTGGTTCACCCCCGAGCCGATCGCGGACTGCGCCGCCGTGAGCATGGACTCCGGGCCGTCGGTGTCGGGGAAGCCCTGACCGAGGTTGACGGCGTCGTGCTGCACGGCCAGCGCCGTCATCTCCGCGAAGATGGTCGACGTGAACGGCTGCAACCGGGGAACTAGCGCTGGTACCCGCACAACGCAGGATCTTCACGGACAATGGACCCGTGGAGCAACTGACCGCCGCTGACCAGCAGAAGCGCACCGACCTGCGCAAGATGAAGCTCGTCGCCACGAGTTTCCTCGTGGGCGCGACGGTCGTCTTCTTCGCCACCCACGCGTTCGAGGGGGCGTGGGTCGGCTACGTGAGAGCCGCCGCCGAGGCCGGCATGGTCGGCGCCCTCGCCGACTGGTTCGCCGTGACGGCCCTGTTCCGCAGGCCGCTGGGCCTGCCGATCCCGCACACGGCGATCATCCCCGAGCGCAAGAACATGTTCGGCAAGACGCTCGGCGACTTCGTCGGCGTCAACTTCCTCAGCTCCGAGGTGGTGCGGGACAAGCTGCGCCGGGCGGGCATCGCCGAGCGGGCCGGGGCGTGGGTCAAGCAGCCGGAGAACGCCGAGCGGGTCACCAACGAGATGGCGAACGTGCTCAAGGGTGCGATCACCGTGCTCAAGGACGACGTGGTGCAGGCCGTCGTCGAGCAGGCGATCGTGCGGCGGGTCACCGACAAGCCGTGGGGGCCGCCGCTGGGCAAGCTGCTCGGCCAGGTGCTCACCGACGGCGCGCACCACAAGCTCGTCGACCTCATGTGCGACCGCGCGTACGAGTGGGTGCGCGACAACCACGACAAGGTCAGCCTCATCGTCTCGGACCGCGCGCCGACGTGGTCGCCCAAGTTCGTCGACTCGCTGCTCGGCGACAAGGTCTACACCGAGCTGGTCAACTTCGCGTGGGCGGTGAAGACCGACGTCAACCACCCGATGCGGCTGGCCGTCGACCAGTTCCTGATCGAGTTCTCCGGCGACATGCAGAACGACCCGGCCACGATGCAGCGCGCCGAGCAGGTCAAGCAGCAGGTGATCAACCACCCGGACGTGCAGAAGCTGATCAGCAGCGCGTGGGGCACGGCCAAGAAGATGCTGATCGACGCCGCCGAGGACCCGTCGAGCGAGCTGCGCAAGCGGGTCACGCAGGGGCTGATCACGCTCGGCACCAGACTGACCGACGACCCGCGGCTGCGCGACAAGGTCGACGGCTGGCTGGAGCAGGCCGCCGCCTACGTGGTGGAGAACTACCGCGCGGAGATCACCACGCTCATCACGGACACGGTCGAGCGCTGGGACGCCGAGGAGACCTCGCGCAAGATCGAGCTGCAGGTCGGCAGGGACCTGCAGTTCATCCGGATCAACGGGACCGTGGTCGGCGCGCTCGCCGGCCTGGTGATCTACACCGTGGCCAACGTGCTGTTCTGAGGGGTGTTCTGGGCGCGGGTCCGTTTTCGGAACGTCCGCGCCTTCTCCCGGTTGCCGCACACCTGCATCGAGCACCAGGTGCGCGAGCGGTTGCGCGAGCGGTCGAAGAACGCGCGTTGGCAGTCGTCGGCCGGACAGATCTTGAAGCGCTCCCAGGAGCCCAGCACCGCGAGGCGGGCCGACGCGGCGAGCACCGCGCCCAGCGCGTCCGAGCTCGACAGCACCGGGACGCCGTCGGTGAGCTCGATGTGCACCACGCCCGTGGCCGTCTGCGGCCCGGAGGACCCCTCGATGGACGACCTCAGTGCCGCACGGGCCGCGCGCGCCTGCGCGATGTCGCTGCTCCGCCCGAGGCCGCGCTCGGTCACCCACGCGCGCCAGGAGGCTTCACTGTCCAGTACGTGTCGAGTGTTCAGGAAGTCGAGCAGCAGCTCGACGTCGTGATCCCAGCCGACAGTCAGACCAGTCACCCCACCACTGTAGGCGTCACGGCGGCGGCCCGTCAGGGCGTTCCGGGAATACACCCCGTGTATACATCGTGTGTATAGTGCTGCTCATGTCGATCGGACACGCACTGTTGGGCCTGCTCGAAGGCGGTCCCAGGCACGGGTACGACCTGAAGCGCGCCTACGACGAACGCTTCGGCCAGGACCGGCCGCTGCACTACGGGCAGGTGTACTCGACCCTGTCGAGACTGCTGAAGAACGGCTTCGTCACCGACGCGGGCGTCGAGGCCGGCGATGGTCCCGAGCGCAAGCGGTACGCCATCACCGACGCCGGGGTCACCGACGTCGAACGGTGGCTCGGCACCCCGGAGAAGCCCGAGCCGTACCTGCAGAACACGCTCTACGCGAAGGTCGTGCTGGCCCTGCTGTCGGGCCGCAGCGCCACCGAGGTGCTCGACACCCAGCGGTCGGCGCACCTCACCACGATGCGCGAGCTGACCAAGCGCAAGGTCGACGGCGACCTCGCCGACCAGCTCATCTGCGACTTCGCGCTGTTCCACCTCGAAGCCGACCTGCGGTGGCTCGAACTGACCGCCGCCCGACTGGACCAGCTGGCCGTGGAGGTCACGCGATGAGTCTTCTGAGGGCCGAAGGCCTGACCAAGTCGTTCGGCAGGACCCACGCGCTCGAGGACGCGGGCATCTCCGTCCGCGAGGGCGAGGTCGTGGCCGTGATGGGGCCGTCCGGCTCCGGCAAGTCCACGCTGCTGCACTGCCTCGCGGGCATCCTGCCGCCGGACTCGGGCACGGTCCTGTACCGCGACCAGGACCTGACGAGGATGAGCGACGGCTCCCGCAGCGAGCTGCGGCGCACCGAGTTCGGGTTCGTCTTCCAGTTCGGCCAGCTCGTGCCGGAGCTGACCTGCCTCGAGAACGTCGCGCTGCCGCTGCGGCTGAGCGGCATGAAGCGCAAGGACGCCGAACGGGCCGCGGTGGACTGGCTCACCCGGCTGGAGGTCGAGGGGGTCGCCGACCAGCGCCCCGGCGAGACCTCCGGCGGTCAGGGCCAGCGCGTCGCCGTCGCCCGCGCCCTGGTCACCGGGCCGAAGGTGATCTTCGCCGACGAACCGACCGGCGCGCTCGACTCGCTGAACGGCGAACGCGTCATGCACCTGCTCACGACCGCGGCCCGCGAGACGGGCGCCGCCGTGGTGCTCGTGACGCACGAAGCCCGTGTCGCCGCCTATTCCGACCGCGAGGTCGTGGTGCGCGATGGCCGTTCACGCGACGTGGAGTTCGCACGGTGAACCGGGTGATCGCAGACCTCGCGCTCGGGGTCCGGCTGGCCGTCGGGGGCAGCCGGAAGTCGTGGGCGAGGCTCCTGCTCCAGGGCCTGGGCATCGGCCTGGGCGTGGCGTTGCTGCTGTTCGCGGCTTCGCTGCCGAACGCGATCGGCGCGCGCGAGGCCAGGGAGGACGCGCGCAACGCCGTGTCCGAGGGAACGGGCACGCCGCCGTTGCTCGCCGAGCAGCAGCACCACGCCTACCGGTCCGGCTACGTCGCCGGCTCGTACCTCAAGGCGGTCGCGCCGGACCCGCCGCTGCCGCGGGGCATCGACAGGGTGCCGGGCGACGGGGAGGTCTTCGTGTCGCCCGCGCTGGCCGACCTGCTCGCCTCGCCGGAGGGGGAGCTGCTCAAGCCGCGGTTCCCGCAGCGGGTCGTCGGCACGATCAGCGAGTCCGGCCTGCTCCACCCCGGTGAGCTGCTGTACTACGCGGGCGACGCGACGATCCAGCCGGACCCGGAGAACAACTTCGTCTACCGGTGGGGCCTGACGTACGGCGGTGGTGGGCTCGACCCGCTGCTGTGGATGCTCAGCGTCGTCGGCCTGGTGGTGCTGCTGTTCCCGGTGCTGGTGTTCGTGGGTGTGGCGACGCGGCTCGCCGCCGCCCAGCGCGACCGCCGGCTGGCGGCGTTGCGCCTGGTGGGCGCTGCCGCGAGCAGGGTGCGGCTGATCGCGTCCGGTGAGTCGCTCGCCGGAGCGCTGGCGGGCCTCGTGATCGGGTTCGCGATCTTCTTCGCGGTGCGGCCGTCGGTCGACCGGATCAGCATCCAGCAGCTCTCGGCGTTCCCCGCCGACGTGATGCCGACGCTCGCGCTGACGCTCGCCGTGGTCGTGGCGGTGCCGGTGCTCGCCGTGGTGACGTCGCTCGTCGCGATGCGGCGGACGATCATCGAACCGCTCGGCGTGGTGCGCGACCAGAAGCCGGTGCGGCGCAGGCTGTGGTGGCGGCTCGTGCCCGTCGTGGCGGGGGTGGCCCTGCTGGCGAGCCAGATCGGGGAGCTGGGCCCGTCCGAGCGCCCCGAGGAGGAGCCGGTGGTGCTCGGGGTCGTGCTGTTGCTGCTCGGCATTCCCGTGCTGCTGCCGTGGCTGGTCGAACGCGTCGTGTTCCGGCTGCGGGGACGCACGCCGGCCCTGCAGTTGGCTGTGCGCCGGTTGCAGCTCGACTCCGGTACGGCCGCCCGTGTCGTCGGTGGTGTCGCCGTCGTGCTCGCGGGCACGGTGACGCTGCAGATGCTGTTCGCCGGCGTCGAGAAGGAGGTGCAGACCGAGGGGGCGGAGGAGGCGGCCTTCCGCTACCTGAGCGTCTCCGCCAGTTCCACCCCGGGCACCGACGTCGGCGCCATCGCGGCGTCGCTCGCCGGCAGCCGGGCCGTGACCGCCGTGCACCGGGTCGACGAGGCGCTCGGCGCGTTGCCGGACAACCGCTACGTCTCCATCACCTCCGGCTCGTGCGCGGCGCTGACCCTGCTGGCGGCCATCGACGACTGCACCGACGGCAAGGCCTACTACGTCCCGTTCGCCAAGGGGGACGCTCCTCCTGCTGCGGGTGAGGTCATGTCGATGCGCGTGACGGGCGGGACCTTCCCGATGCCGCAGGCGCGGTCGGTCACCGGTCCCCGTCCCGGGCTCCTGCTCACCCCGGCCGCCGCGCGCGGCCTGGTGCCGCGCAACTCCGAGTTCATGGCCGAGCTCGACCCGGCGCTGCCCGATGCCGCCGAGCACGCGCGCAACGCCCTGGCGCCCTACCGCTGGCAGACGCACACCTACTTCGTCGGCGCGGACAAGAGCGGGGAGGCGGAACGCACCTTCGGCGTGGTCCGCCGCGCGCTGCTCGCGGGCGCGTTCCTCACGCTGCTGGTGGCCGCCGGGTCGTTGCTGGTCGTGGCGCTGGAACAGGTGCGGGAGCGGCGCAGGCCGCTCGCCGTGATGGCGGCGAGCGGGGTGCCGCGCGGGACGCTCGCCCGGTCGCTGCTGTGGCAGAACGCCCTGCCGCTCGCGATCTCCACGGTCGTGGCGCTCGCCACCGGCGTCGGACTGGGCGTGCTGGTCATGCGCGCGTCGGGTGCCGAGATCGCCTACGACTGGGCCGGGATCGGGATGATGACGGCGATCGTGACCGGTCTGACGCTCGCGGTCACTGCTCTGACGTTGCCCTCGCTGAGAAGGGCGACCGGAGCACTTGGCCTGCGGACCGAGTAGTCACCTCGTGCTCTGCCAGGCGGTCCTGCACCAGTCCGTGCCGGAACTGGTAGCAGGCTCCCGCCCGGCAGAGCACGCCGAGCTTGCGCGCGTCCTCCAGGAACACCATCAGCTCCCAGGGCAGCTTCCCGCGCAGCGCGAGCCAGATCCGCGCGACGGTGAACCACCACCAGCGCAGGTGCAGCACCGAGAGCGCGAACCCGAGCAGCAGCCCGGACGCGAGGCCCAGCCCGACCATGCCGGTCTGCCCGGGGCCGAACACCAGCGCGGCCGCCGAGCCGAAGACCACCGCGAGGACCAGGGAACCGGTCCACACGGCGATCCGGTCGCGCGCCATCGTCCACTGTGGACTTGATGCCTGCGAGAGCTCGGCCGCGCTCGTCAACGCGAACCGCAGCGCGATCGCGACGGCGAGACCGAGCCCGACCACCAGTCCGGCCGAAAGCCCGTACAGCGCACCGAAGACGAGCCCGCCGGCCAGGCCGAGCACGCCGGGGACGAGCAGCAGGCTGCGCCAGATCCCCAGCCGCGGCTTGGCCTTGCGCTCGTGCGACGCCGTCAGCGCGGCCGCGCCCACGGCGATGCCCGCGACCAGACCGGTGATCGGCGCGAGCTTCGGCGTGATCGAGTACGCCATCAGCCAGCCGACGCCGAACCCGCCGATCGCGCCCAGCGCCAGGGCGCCGAGCAGCGCGAGCCACGTGGTGCCGACCGCCCGGCGCAGTTCCCACCAGGCCAGCTCGCGGATGCCGCGGCCGCGCATCTCGTGGGCGAGGAACTCGAGCCACTTGCGCGCCTTCTCGCGCGGCCAGACCTGCGATGCCCCGGCGTGGTGCGCGAAGCCCCTGTTGCCGAACGCGCGCGAGACCAGTTCGTCGCAGAGGTGCTGGGAGATCGACCGCGGGTCGGGGAACCGGCCGCGGTCGAGCAGTTCGGTCGGCTCCGCCTCGCTGTCGGCGTAGACCATGCTCGCGAGCCACATCGTGAGCGGCGTGGACAACGCCTCCGCGAGCCGGCCGTCCGGTTCCTCGCGCAGCTGGATGAACACCGGCTCCCACCGCGCGGCGCCCCAGCTGTCGGCGCTGGAACGCAGGTAGGCGGCGACCTCGTCGAGGTCGAGCGGCGCCAGTTCGACGACGTCCGCGCCCGGCACCGCGCCGGCGGCGTGGACGGCCTGCGCGAACTCGGCCGTGCGGCAGGTCAGCACCAGCGGCCGTGTCACCGGGAACGCCTTGGTGATGCGGTCCAGCGCGTCGGCGCGCTGGTGGGCAGGGAGGTCGTCGAGGCCGTCCAGGACCGGCAGCACGCGGTGCTGCTCCACCAGCAGGTCACCGGCGTAGCTGCCGTACAGCTCGGTGTTGCGCAGCGCCGGGTGGTCCTCGTACAGCCGGCGGGTGAGCCACGTGCGGATGTCCTCGGCCGCCGGGTTCCACGTCGAGAGCGGCAGCAGGACGGGCACCATGCCGCCGTCGTAGCGGTCGAGCAGCCCGCACGTCAGCAGCATCGCGACCGTCGACTTGCCGGTGCCCGCGCCGCCCACGAAGACCATGCGGCGGTGGGCCTGCCGCTCGAACGCGCCGACCACCGCGTCGCTGCGTCCCGGCGGGGCGTC
Organism: Lentzea sp. NPDC060358; assembly: GCF_042725365.1. Classification (NCBI taxonomy): domain Bacteria; kingdom Bacillati; phylum Actinomycetota; class Actinomycetes; order Pseudonocardiales; family Pseudonocardiaceae; genus Lentzea; species Lentzea sp. NPDC060358. Next base: position 13,303 of record NZ_JBHXCW010000196.1, read on the forward strand.
CGGCCCGTCGCCCAGGTCCAGCTCCGGGGCGGTCCAGCGCAGGTCGAGCAGGTCCGGCTCGGTGAGGCCGCGCGAGCGCACCTCCTCGTTCCACTGCGCCTGCAGGCCGACGGCGAGCGCGCGGCACGCGGCGTCGAGGTGCTCGTCGGTGCTGAGCGCGGCGTTGTGCCTGCGCCGGACCCACGGGTCGAGCAGTGCCAGCAAGCCCAGGAACGCCACCGCGAGCACGAAGAGCCAGAGGTGCGGGTTGATGCCGTGGTCGGTGGCGAACAGCCCGGCCGCGGTGAGCAGCGCGGTCAGCACGCAACCGGTCAGCAACGCCTGCTGACGGAATCTGGACATGCGTCGCATCATGACGCACCGCAAGCACCCGCAGTCGATTCAGTGACCCGTGTCGTGACGTTCACTTCTCGATCACAGATGCCGGCGGAGATCGTCCAGTGTCGGGAACTGGCCTCCGGGACCGATGCTGATCCCGAACCGCTGCCGCCGCGGCTCGCCGAGTTCGTGCAGCCCGTCCCGGTGCCGGCCTCGTGCACCGTCTGTCCTATGTGGACTTGAAGCGCCTCCGGCGTGATCGCCGTGCTCGACGAGCTGGTCGGTGTGCCGCCGGTCACCGTGTCGTCGCCGTCGAGTCGGGTAACCCCGGTGTCGTCCACGGCACTGCCGCAGTAGCCCTGTGGCGGAGCCCACGCACCGCTTGCTAGCAGAGTGCTTGCAACTGCTAGCACCCCTCGCTAACGTGGTCGGTGGTAGAGGAACGGGGTGCGGGAACAGTGGACAAGTCCATCGACAAGGCAGTCGCGGACCTCGGCCGCAACATCGGTGAATACATCCGCGAGCAGCGCAACACCGCCAAGATCTCCTTGCGGGAGCTGGCGAAGCAGGCGGGTGTCTCCAACCCCTACCTGAGCCAGATCGAGCGAGGACTGCGCAAGCCCAGCGCGGAGATCCTGCAGCAGATCGCCAAGGGGCTGCGCATCTCGGCGGAGGCGCTCTACGTCGAAGCCGGGATCCTCCAGCAGCGCGAAGGCGGTGCGTTGGCGGACGCCATCGTCGCCGCGACCGATCTGACCGAGCGGCAGAAGCAGGTGCTGCTCGACGTCTACGAATCTTTCAGGCGGGAGAACGCCGCCAAGAACTCAGAGGAGTGATCTCCATGCCGAAGCTCACCCAGGACGACGTCCGCAAGGCCGCCGAGCAGGGCGCGCACGCCGCCCGCCAGGCCCTTCTCGCCGCGCTCGGCGCCGGTGACCTCGCCGCCAAGGCCGTGGTCGAGGCCCTGACGAAGGCCAAGGAGCGCGCCGACGAGGCCCGCACCCAGGCCAAGGACCTGCCCACCGAGCTGGGCGACCTGCGCGAGAAGCTGCAGCCGGCCGAGCTGAAGAAGCTCGTCGACGCCTACACCGCCTCCGCGGTGAACCTCTACACCTACCTCGCGGAGCAGGGCGAGCAGACGCTGGAGCAGCTCAAGGCCCAGCCGCAGGTCAAGCAGGCCGTGGAGCAGGTCGAGCAGGCCGTGGGCGCCGCGCAGAAGCGCGCCGGGTCCGCCGCCGCCGACGCCAAGGTCCTCGCCGACGACGTGCTCGGCAAGGTGACCCGCCGCACCCGTTCGGTCGGCGAGAAGGTCGCGAACCAGGTCGAGGACAGCGCCGAGAAGCTGGCCGAGGAGATCGTCGAGGTCGGCGGCGAGGCCGCGCACGAGGTGCGCAGCACGACCCGCAAGGCCGCGAACCGCACGGCGCCGCGCAAGCCGGCCACCACGACCCGCAGCACCACCACCGCTGCGAAGAAGACCACGCCGAACACCACCAAGTGATTCGGGTCTGAGGTTTTCCCGCGAGAGGGGAGCGGTCCGAACGG
>NZ_JBHXCW010000197.1:0-14742 GCF_042725365.1 Lentzea sp. NPDC060358
ACCAGCCGCCCGCCCCTGCGCGAGCGATCCTCCCGGATCTCGAACACCGCAACACCCCGGCAACTCAGGCATTGCAACGACCACTAGAACCCAAGAGATTGCCGGGGGTCTGGGGGCAGCGCCCCCAGGTGGAAGCAAGCAAGGCGACAGCACGCCCGCAAGAGGGGAACGCCACGCACCAGGGGAACGCACCAAGGAACGCACCAGGGAAACGAGCCAGGGCCCGCTCAAAGAACAGCCCGAACAGCATCCCCAACAGCGGTAGACCCGTTGACCAACTCCAACGTCTTCCCCACCGTGTTCCGAGCCGAAAGCAGCTCAGCCACCACAGCGGCAACATCGGCACGGGTGACCGACCCCCGGGGCAATCGGGGCTCAGCCAGCGTGACCAACCCGGTGGCGGGGTCGTTCACCAGCCGCCCGGGCCGCAGAACGGTCCAGTCGAGGTCCCGCCCCCGAAGGTCTTCCTCGGCCATCTTCTTGGCCTTGAGGTACACGGCGAACTCGGGATCCACGTCCGGCGACTCGGCGGACTCGATCCCGACGGACGAGATCTGGACGAACCGCCGCACCCCCGCCTCCACGGCGGCGGAGGCGAACAGGGCGGCGGCCCCGTAGTCCACGGTGTCCTTGCGGGCGGCGCCGGATCCGGCGCCCGCACCGGCGGCGAACACTGCCGCGTCTGCGCCGTTCAAATACGCGGCGACCGAGTCCAGGTCCTCGGACTCCAGGTCGCACAACACCGGAACGGCTCCGGCTGACTGCACATCACCAAAATGATCGGGATTGCGGACCAGTGCGGTGGCGGCGTCTCCACGAGCGGCCAGCTGCTGCTCCAGAAGCAGCGCGATCTGCCCGTGTCCGCCGGCTATGACTACTCGCATAGGTCCGACCGTAGATCAGGAAGCGGCGGCGAGCACCTGCTCGTAGACGAGCTCGTTGACCCAGCGGGTGATGGCGGTGTCCTCGGAGGGCACGGTCTCCTGGCGGCCGGTCACGTCGACCGAGAGGTCGAGCTCGCTGTCGGCGAGCAGCACCGAGACGCCGTAGCGGCGGACGCGGGGCAGGCCGTTCGCGAGGTAGTCGTGCGAGAAGGCGACCGACTCGGGCAGGACGACCGCGGCGTTGCCGTAGCGGGCGAAGGGGACGGCGGACGCGAGCGCGGTGCGCCAGTGGCGGGCGACGGCCAGGACGCCGACGATGCGGACGGCGGCCGGCGGGACGCGGCCTTCCATCTCCGGCCACACCCACGTGGAGACGGTGGTCTTGTCGGCCTCGGGAGCGGCACCCACGCACACGCGCTCGGCGTGGGCGTCGGCCATCAGCTCGGCCACGACGACGACCTTGCGGCCCATGAGGACCATCTCGGGGAGGACGACGCCGTGCCAGCCGAGGCGGATCGCCGCGGCGGCTGCCAACTCCTCGACGGACGCGGGCAGTTCCGGAACCGGGACCGGGGTCGTCGACAGACCGTTCGAGCTGTCGAGGGCCGCGATCCTTGCTGGGGTGCTGCTCACGCCAGTGCCTCCTCGTCACCCGCGGCGGGCGATCCGCCGCGTTTCGACTCGTGCTCCGGATAAGAGTTAGCAGGAAGCGCACGGCCCGCCCCCAGGTCACAGGACCCCCTGCGATCGACGGCGCCGACCGGTCGGTGACCGGTCGAAGAGCGGCGCGGGGAGTTCGGTCCTGCAATGCTGCCGTCTGGGTGACGTTGCGCCGGATGGACGCACGAAAAGACCTGCTCAAAGTGGGTACATCACGCGTGAGTGGAATTCGGCGGGCACCGCTGGGCGGCGCCGTTCGCCGACCGTTCACCGCGCCAGAACGACCACCTACATGATGATCACGGTCTTGCCGGGCCCACGACCTGCGAAAACGTCCACGGCCCCGCGCAACGGCAGACGGCGCGAAATGGGCACTTCCAGGTCACCGGCCAGCACCAACGCCGCGAGGTGCTCGAGCGCGGCCCTCGACCCCTTCATGCCGAAGTTCTGGGCGGCGTCGCTGGACACGTAGTTCGTGTTGAACGCCAACGGCGCGTAGCGCGCGTTCGCCTCGAACGACGAGCGGTCGGTGCTCACGAGATCGATGAGCGCGTCGGCCTCCACGAGGGAGTCGCCGCGGCCGACGGGGATCACGCGCTTGCCGGCCGCGCGGGCGACCTGCACGGCGAACGACCCCACACCGCCGGAGGCACCGACGATCAGGACGGACTCCGCGGCGCCCAGCGCCTCGACCAACTGCACCGCCGTCATGCCGGCGGTGGGCAACGCGGCGGCGATCGCGGGATCGAGGCCTTGCGGGATCGGCGCCAACGCGTTCGACGCCGGAACTGTGACGTACTCGGCGTATGTGCCGATGCCGACGGGGCGGTGGAAGAACGTTCCGAAAATCCTCTCTCCGGAACCGATCACCTCACCCGCACCATCAGTTCCGGGAACCAACGGGAACCGGTGTTCGCCCGACCCCCGGAACATTCCGTCCACCACTTTGCGGTCGAACGGGTTGACGCTCGCCGCCAGCAGTCGCACCTTCAGCTCGCCGGGACCCGGTTCGGGTTCGGGGAGCTCGACGAGCTCCAGCTCCGCGCCGAAGTCCGCCGCCGCCATCGCCCACATGCGCGCCCCCGAACGAGTGACAGACATCACCTGTTGGATCAAGGAATCCGATACAGCCCATCAACGAAAGAACCCCTCTCGCGATTCCGCGAGAGGGGTTCTTTCTGTCATTGAGTGGGCAAGGGGGGAGTTGAACCCCCACGTCCTTTCGGACACACGGACCTGAACCGTGCGCGTCTGCCATTCCGCCACTTGCCCTGGCGACGAGAGGAACACTAGCACGCACCCAAACCAGGTTCCTAATCGCCCCCTGTAGGCGTGGTCGTACCCGGATACGATCGGTGCAGGAGCCCGTCCGAGCGGAAGGAGTCGACATGGGCCTGCAACGCTTCGAGCGCAAGCTCGAGGGCATGGTCGGCAACACCTTCGCGCGGGTGTTCGGCGGCAACGTCGTGCCCCAAGAGGTGGCACAGGCGCTGCAACGGGAGGGTGACAGCAACATCCGCGAGCTCGCGGGTGGCAGACTGCTAGCCCCCAACCACTACAAAGTGTTGCTCGGCGCCCAGGACCACGAGCGTCTTGCGGGCGACGAGCAGGATGAACTACGCATCACCCAGCTACTCGCAGAGGGCCTGCGGGAGCACCTGGCCGAGTCCGGATGGGATACCTATGGTGACGTCGTAGTCTCCCTGGAGCGCTCCGAGGCGCTGCACACCGGACAGTTCCGAACCAGCTCGTCCGTCGACCCCGACGTGAAAGCGGCCAGCCGACGGTCAGCACCACCTCGCACCGCAGGAGACCGATCCATGAGCCAGCCACCCGGCTACGGACAAGGACAGGGCCAGCCCGGCCAGGACCCTTATGGTCAGGGCGGCTACGGCCAGCAGGGCTACGACCAGCAGGGTTATGGCCAGCAGCAGGGCTACGGCCAGCAGCAGGGCTATGACCAGGGCTACGGCCAGCAAGGCGGCTACGACCAGGGCTACGGCCAGCAGGGCGGCGGCTACGGCGGCGGCCAGCAGGGCTATGACCAGGGGTACGGCGGCGGCCAGCAGCAGCAGGGCTACGACCAGGGGTACGGCGGCGGCCAGCAGGGCGGCGGCGGGTACGACCAGGGTTACGGCCAGCAGCAGGGCTACGGCCAGCAGGGCTACGACCAGGGTTACGGCGGCGGCCAGCAGGGCGGCGGCTACGACCAGGGCTACGGCCAGCAGGGCGGGTACGACCAGGGTTACGGCCAGCAGCAGGGCTACGGCCAGCAGGGCGGCGGCTACGACCAGGGCTACAACCAGGGCGGATACGCTCCGCCGGCCACCCAGGGCGCCAACCGCCAGCTCAACGCGACGCTGCACCTCGACGACGGTTCCAACCGCACGTACAACCTCAAGCAGGGTGGAAACGTCGTAGGACGTGGGCAGGAAGCCGACTTCCGCCTCCCGGACACCGGGGTCTCCAGGCGGCACCTGGAAATCTCGTGGGACGGGCAGAATGCGATGCTCGCGGATCTCGGTTCGACCAACGGCACCACGGTGAACGGCACGCCAGTGCAGACTTGGCAGCTCGCGGAAGGCGACGTCGTCCGCATCGGCCACTCGTCACTGGTCTTCCGCACCGCGGGCTAGAGGTCGACACGGGCGTCGGTAAGCAACTCAAGGCAGGAGCGGTTACAACCGGTGCCAGAGCTGGTGATGCAGCTGACCAGAGCGGGCTTTCTCGTGCTCCTCTGGCTCTTTGTGCTGGCCGCCCTACGTGTGGTCCGCTCTGATCTCTACGCAGCCTCAGGGCTCCGGGCGTCAGGTCTGCCCGGATTCCGGAGGTCCGAGAAGTCGGCGAGGGGAAGCAAGGCGCCTCGGCAACTCGTGGTCACCCACGGGGCGCTGACCGGCACCCGCATCTCGCTCGACGGCAGGCCGATCCTGATCGGCCGCGCTGACGACTCCACTCTCGTCCTGGACGACGACTTCGCGTCGACCAGGCACGCGAGGCTGTCCATGCGCGGTACCGACTGGTACGTGGAGGACCTCGGCTCCACGAACGGCACCTACCTAGACCGAGCCAAGGTCACCGCACCCCTGCGCGTACCTCTCGGCACCCCGATCCGCATTGGCAAAACGGTGATCGAGCTGCGCTCATGACCTTGGTTCTCCGATACGCGGCCCGCAGCGACAGGGGCCTGGTTCGTTCCAACAACCAGGACTCCGTGTACGCGGGCCCCCGCCTGCTCGCAGTCGCCGACGGCATGGGTGGCCACGCCGCCGGTGAAGTCGCGAGCAAGGTGGTCATCGCCTCGCTGGCCCACGTCGACGACGACGAGCCGGGCGACGACCTCCTCGGCAAGCTCCGCGACGCGGTCGCGGCCGGCAACGGCGCCATCTCCGAGCTCGTCACGAGCGACCCGGACCTGGAAGGCATGGGCACCACGCTCACGGCCATCCTGTTCGCGGGCAACCGCCTCGGGCTCGTGCACATCGGCGACTCGCGTGCCTACCTCCTGAGGGAGGGCACCTTCGCGCAGATCACGCACGACGACACGTTCGTCCAGTCGTTGATCGACGAGGGCCGGATCACGCCGGACGAGGCCGCCACGCACCCGCAGCGCTCGCTGCTGCTGCGCGCGCTGACGGGCCACGACTTCGAGCCGAGCCTCACCGTGCGCGAAGCGCGCTCCGGTGACAGGTTCCTGCTCTGCTCGGACGGCCTGTCCGGCGTCGTGAGCCTGGAGACGCTCGACGAGGCGATCCGCATCCCCGACCCGCAGGCGTGCGCGGACCGGATGATCGAGCTCGCGCTGAAGGGCGGCGGTCCCGACAACGTCACGGTGATCGTGGCGGACGTCCAGGACGTCGACTTCGGCGACGACTACCCGATCGTCGGCGGCGCGGCCGGTGACGGCAGCGAGGAGCACAACACCCCTCCGGACTCCGCTGCCTCGCGCGCGGCGACGCTCACGCAGCAGCGCCCGCCCGTGCCGCAGCGCATGGAGGCTCCTCCCCCGCCGCCGCAGGACCCGAAGCGCAAGAAGCGCAACACGATCAAGGCGATCGCGATCGTCTTCGTGCTGCTGCTCCTCGCCGCGGTCGTGGCGGTCGGCGGCAAGCTGTGGCTCAACACGCAGTACTACGTGGGCGCCACCGAGGACGGCCAGGTCGCGATCTTCCGCGGGCTCAACGGCAGCGTGCTCGGCTTCAAGCTGTCGTCCAAGATCGAGGACTCGTGCCCGCCCGGATCGACGGGCTGCACTCCGATCACGCTGAAGGACCTGCAGGAGGCCGGTCGCAAGACCATCACCGCCGGCATCCGCAGCGACAACGGCCTCGACGGGGCGCGCGCCGCGGTCCGGTTGCTGCGCACGGAGCACATGCTGCCGCTGTGCCGGGACACGTCGTCGACGTCGACCACCACGACGACGGCGCCCCCGACGACGACCAGCGCGCCGTCCAGCTCCACCTCGTCGAGCTCCACGAGCGCCCCGCCGCCCAACGGTTCGCCGAACCCGGAGACGGGGTCCACCGAGCCTTCGCTCACGCCCCCGCAGCAGAAGCCGGGTGTGGAATGCCGGGAGGGTCCGTAGTTGATGGGCTCGCCCGTCCCCACCGGGGAAGGTTCACCAGGCGCGTCGGCGGCGACCGGCACGTCGCCAGGGCTGCGGGCGCCGACGAGGCGCGGCACCGAACTGGTGATGCTGTCGTTCGCGGCCGGACTCGTGACGCTGGCCCTGATCCTGGTCGAACTCAACCAGGAGCGCTCGCTGAGCCTGAGGATCCTCTACCTCGGTCTCGCGTACCTCGCGCTGTTCGCGTGCGCCCACCTCGCCGTGCGCCGGTGGGCCCCCTACGCCGACCCGGCGATCCTGCCGTGCGTCGCGCTGCTCAACGGGCTCGGCCTGGTGGTCATCCACCGGATCGACCTCGCCATGGAGGGCACCGTCTTCCCGGACGGCTCGACGTGGGACCCGGTGGCGTTCAAGCAGGTCATCTGGACCGCCATCGGGTTGTTGCTGTTCGCGGCGACGCTGAAGTTCCTCACCGACCACCGGATGCTGGCGCGGTTCGGCTACACGTTCGGCCTGATCGGGCTGGTCGCGCTGCTGCTGCCCGGTGTGCTGCCCGGCTTCATCGCGCCGACGATCAACGGCGCGAAGATCTGGCTGCGCATCGGCCCGTTGTCGATCCAGCCGGGTGAGTTCGCCAAGATCCTGCTGATGGTCTTCTTCGCCGCGTTCCTGGTGTCGAAGCGGGACCTGTTCACCGTGGCGGGCCGCCGGTTCCTCGGCATGGACCTGCCGCGCGCCCGCGACCTCGGCCCGCTGTTCGCGGCGTGGGGCGTCACGGTCGCGGTCATGGTGCTGCAGAAGGACCTGGGTTCCTCGCTGCTGTTCTTCGGCATCGTGCTCGTGCTGCTCTACGTCGCCACCGAACGCGCGGCGTGGGTCGTGCTCGGCCTCGGCCTGTTCGCCGGTGGCGCGGTCGTCGCGTGGAAGCTCTTCACGCACGTCCAGCAGCGCGTGGCGAACTGGCAGGACCCGATCGCGCGCTACGAGGTGATCGGTGGCGGCTACCAGATCTCGCAGTCGCTCTTCGGTCTCGCGACCGGCGGGATCGGCGGCGCGGGCCTCGGTGCCGGCCGTCCCGAGATGATCCCCGAGGCGAACACCGACTTCATCACCGCCGTGATCGGCGAGGAGCTCGGGTTCGTCGGCTTCGCGGCGCTGCTGCTGGTCTACATGGTCTTCGCGTTGCGCGGCCTGCGCAGCGCCATCTCCGTGCGCGACAGCTTCGGCAAGCTGCTCGGCGGCGGCCTGGCGTTCGCGGTCTGCTTCCAGGTGTTCATCGTCGTCGGCGGTGTCACCAAGCTGATCCCGATGACCGGTATCACCGCGCCGTTCCTGTCCTACGGCGGTTCGTCGCTGCTCGCGAACTACATCCTGGTCGCGCTGCTGCTGCGGATCTCCGCCGCGGCGAGGTCCCCGCAGCGGGCCCCGAAGCCGAAGCCGCAGCAACCGGCCATCGCCGACCAGCACACTGTGATGGTGGAGCGTCCCAAATGAACACACCGCTCCGCCGCGTCGGCATGGCCATGATGGTCATGATCCTGCTGCTCCTGGGCAACGCCACCTGGGTCCAGGTGATCAACGCCGACGAGTGGCGCAAGAACGCGTACAACCGCCGCGTGCTGCTCGACGAGTACGCCCGCAAGCGCGGTCTGATCACCGTCGCCGACGGCACGGTGATCGCGGACGTCAAGGAGACGACGGACCGCCTGCGGTTCCTGCGCACCTACAACAACGGCCCGGTCTACGCGCCCGTCACCGGCTACCTGTCGGTCACCTACGGCACCTCCGGCATGGAGCGCGCCGAGAACGACCTGCTGAACGGCTCGGACGACCGGCTGCTGGCCCGCCGGATCTCCGCGCTAATCACCGGTCGCGACCCGGTGGGCGGCAACGTCCAGCTGACCCTCGACTCGAAGGTGCAGCAGACCGCGTACGACCAGCTGACCGCGAAGGGCTTCACCGGCTCGGTCGTCGCGATCAAGCCGGAGACCGGCGAGATCCTCGCGATGGCGAGCACGCCGTCCTACGACCCGAACGCCCTGGCGAGCCACGACCCGAACGCGCAGGCGTCCGCGTGGAAGCAGCTCACCGCCAAGGAGTCGAACGACCCGCTGGTCAACCGGGCGACGCAGGCGCTGTACCCGGCCGGGTCGACGCTGAAGGTCGTGGTGGCCGCGGCCGCGCTCGCCGACGGCAAGAACAAGGACTCGCAGTACACGGCCAAGGGCACCGTGAAGCTGCCGAACACGCAGACGGACCTGCCGAACTTCAACGGCACCCCGTGCGGCCCCGGTGAGACGGTGTCGATGGAGACCGCGCTCGCCAAGTCGTGCAACACGGCGTTCGGCGAGATGGCGGGCCAGGTCGGTGCGAACAAGCTGCGCCGGCAGGCGGAGAAGTTCGGCTTCAACGACCCGGACCTCACCGTGCCGCTGGCCGTCGAGACCTCGACCCTGGGCGCGATCCCGGATGAGGCGGCGCTCTGGCAGACCGGCATCGGCCAGCGCGACGTGCAGATCACCCCGCTCGAGAACGCGGTGATCTCGGCGACGATCGCCAACGGCGGCAAGCGCATGCAGCCGTACCTCGTGTCGAAGGTGCTCGGCCCGGACCTGAAGTCGATCGGCGACACCAAGCCCGACGAGGTCGACACCGCGATGAGCTCGGCGAACGCGAGCGCGCTGCGCGACATGATGATCCAGTCGGAGATCAACACCGGTGGCGAGGGGCGCCTGCAGAACGTGCAGGTGGCCTCGAAGACCGGTACCGCCGAGCACGGTGCGAAGCCGCTCGAGAACAAGCCGCACGCCTGGTACATCGCGTTCGCCCCGGCGCAGAAGCCGGAGATCGCGATCGCGGTCATCGTCGAGGACGGTGGCGACCGCGGTCTGGGTGCCACCGGTGGCAAGGTCGCAGCGCCCATCGGGCGCGCCGTGATGAACGCGTACCTGGCAGGTCGCTGATGCTGACCACGGGCCAGCTCCTCGCCGACCGCTACCGCCTCTCCCGGCGGATCGCGGTCGGTGGCATGGGCGAGGTCTGGGAGGCGGCCGACGACCGGCTCGACCGCCGGGTCGCGGTGAAGGTGCTCAAGGCCGAACTCTCGGGCGACCCCGAGTTCCTGCACCGCTTCCGCACCGAGGCGCGGATGACCGCGTCGCTCAACCACCCCGGCATCGCGTCGGTGCACGACTACGGCGAGACCGCGTCGATCGCGGACGGACCGGAGGACACGGCCTACCTCGTGATGGAGCTCGTCGAGGGCGAGCCGCTCGCGACGATCATCTCGCGGGGCAGGCTCACCGCCGAGGTGACGCTCGACCTGCTGGAGCAGACCGGCAACGCGTTGCAGGCGGCCCACGAACGCGGGCTCGTGCACCGGGACGTGAAGCCGGGCAACATCATGGTCACGCCGTCGGGGAAGGTGAAGATCACCGACTTCGGCATCGCGAAGGCCGTGGACGCGGCCCCCGTGACGCGGTCCGGCATGGTGATGGGCACCGCGCACTACATCGCTCCGGAGCAGGCTCTCGGGGGCGAGGCCGAACCGGCGAGCGACGTCTACTCGTTGGCCGTGTGCGGCTACGAGTGCCTGGCGGGGCACCGGCCGTTCCTGTCGGACAACGCGGTGACCGTCGCGATGATGCACATCCGCGACATCGCGCCGCCGTTGCCGCCGGACGTGCCGCCGGGCGCGCGGGCGTTGATCGAGGCGACGCTGGTGAAGGACCCGCGGCAGCGCTACCGGACCGGTGGCGAGTTCGCGGCCGCCGTCAGCGCCGTGCGGGTGGGCCAGCCGCTGCCGACGCCGTCGGGGTTCTCGATGCCCCAGGTGGTGCAGCAGCAGGTTCCGCAACAGGCTCCGCCACCTCCCCAGGTGTCGCAGCCGCTGCCGATCCCGGCGCAGTCGCCGCACCACCCGACGGGACCGGTTCGTCTCGGAACCCCGCCGGGAATGCCGCAGCCGCACCAGGCCGCCACGTTCACCCCCATGCCGACCCCACCGGGGAGAAACCGGACCGTCATCTGGGTTATGGTCGGTTTCCTGGTGACCGTGCTGCTGGTGCTCGGCGTGGTCGTCCTGTGGAAGTTGACCATGCAGTCGAACGACGGCAACGGGCAAGGTGGCCGGCCGACGTCCAGCTCGGCGAACGCGAACCCGCCGGCGAACGGGCAGCAACGGCCCGACTCCGCCGACCGGCTGCCCGGCAGCGCGTCGAAGCTGCTCGACGAGGACGACTACATCGGCCGTTCCGGCGACGAGGTCAGGAACGACCTGATCGACCACGGCTTGGAGCCCAAGGTGCAGAGCGCCCAGGGCACGTCGCCGGGCGACCTGAGGAAGTGCCGAGTCACCGCCATCGCGCCGACAGGCGAGGTGCCGGCGGGCTCGGAGGTGAAGGTGACGTGCGCGCCATGAGCAAGATCAGAACCGACTTGGGAACACCGTCGACGAGGAGCGGGACGAAGCACCGATGAGCACTCCACGACTGCTCTCAAACCGCTACGAACTGGGTGAGACCCTCGGGTACGGCGGCATGTCCGAGGTCCACAAGGGGCGGGACGTCCGCCTCGGCCGAGACGTGGCGATCAAGGTGCTGCGCGCTGACCTCGCCCGCGACACCCAGTTCCAGGAGCGCTTCCGGCGCGAGGCGCAGAACTCGGCCGCACTGAACCACCCGGCGATCGTCGCCGTCTACGACACCGGTGAGACACAGACCGAGTACGGCCCGCTGCCCTACATCGTGATGGAGTTCGTCGACGGACGAACGCTGCGCGACATAGTGAAGACGCAGGGCCCGTTGTCGGGCAAGCGCGCGATGGAGGTCATGGCCGACGTGTCGGCCGCCCTCGACTTCAGCCACCGGCACGGCATCATCCACCGCGACGTGAAGCCGGCCAACGTGATGATCACGAAGTCCGGTGCCGTGAAGGTGATGGACTTCGGCATCGCCCGTGCCCTGCACGACGGCCAGGCCGCCGTCACGCAGACGGCGGCGGTGATCGGCACGGCCCAGTACCTGTCGCCGGAGCAGGCGCGCGGCGAGTCCGTCGACGGCCGTTCCGACGTCTACGCCGCGGGCTGCGTGCTGTTCGAGCTGCTGACCGGGGAGCCGCCGTTCACCGGTGACTCGCCCGTCGCGGTCGCGTACCAGCACGTGCGGGAGGACCCGAAGGCCCCGTCGCAGCTCAACCCGAAGGTGTCGCCGCAGCTCGACGCGATCGTGCTGAAGGCGATGTCGAAGGGCCCGGCGAACCGCTACCAGTCGGCCGCGGAGATGCGCGCCGACCTGGTCCGCGTGCTGTCGGGCCAGCGCCCGTCCGCTCCGGCCGTCATGACCGCCGAGGACCGCACCGCCGTGATGAACGAGCAGGCGCGGGCCCCTCGCACGCAGGTCGTGTCCGGTGGCGGCAGGCACCGCCCGGCGGCGCTCAAGTCGGAGCCGGACGACGACTACGACCCGCTCGCCGACGAGGAAGAAGAGCGTCGCGCGAAGCGCAAGAAGGCCATCATGGTCACGCTGGTGGTGATCCTGTGCGTGGCGGTGCTCGGTCTCGCCGCGTGGATCACCTCGAACGTGATGAACTCCGGCAGCGAGGCCACCGAGAAGGCGAGCATCCCGTCGATCGTGGGCCTCAGTCCGTTGGAGGCCAAGGAGAACATCAGGAAGGCGGGGCTCATCGCCGCGCAGGAGGACGTCGCCTGCGAACCCGGCCCGAACGGCGCCGCGGCGAAGTGCAACGCCGACCAGATCAACAAGGTGATCGGCACGAACCCGCCGGAGGGCACCCAGGTCACCAAGGGGTCGACGGTCACGATCTCCGTCGGCGCGCCTCCCGGTGAGGGCACCGTGCCGGACCTCGTGGGCAAGACGCCGCAGGAGGCCCAGGCGATCCTGGACAAGGACCCGAACGGCTTCAAGCTGACGCAGGCCGCCGACCAGGTCGAGGTCGACGACGCGAGCAAGGCCGGCAAGGTCGCGGGCCAGAACCCGGCGAGTGGCCTGAAGCTCAAGAAGGGCGGCCAGATCACCATCCAGCTCGGCAGGGCACCGGACAAGGTGAACGTGCCGAACGTCATCGGGTCCAGCGTGGACGACGCGCGCCAGACGTTGATCGGCTCGGGCTTCAAGGTCAACGTCGAGGACGTCGACAGCCCGAAGGACAAGGACGAGGTCCTCTCGCAGACGCCGACCGGCAACACCAAGGTGGCCAAGGACACCACGGTCACGCTGAAGATCTCGAGGGGCAACCAGCTGGAGATGCCCGACCTGACCGGCCTGACGCAGAGGGAAGCCGAGACCAAGCTCAAGTCGCTGGGCTGGAACGGCAACCTGAACGTCGAGGAGCAGCAGGTCACCAACCCGCAGCAGAAGGACAAGATCCTCACGCAGAACCCCGCGCGGGGTCAGGCGTTCGGCAAGGGCTCGACGGTGACGATCACGGTCGCGAAGTTCGGGATCATCACGTCCTAGCCCACCCGCTTCTCGAGGGCGGCTTCCCCGCGGGGAGGCCGCCCTTTCGCGTTACTGGCGCGCCGCGGCGGCGAGGGTGCGCATGCCGTTCTCGAGCTGCGCGACCGTGGCCTCAGGGACCTCGAACCCGCAGGTCCGCAACCAGTTGGCGAGCATGCGGTGGCCGCCGTCGGTCAGCACCGACTCGGGGTGGAACTGCACGCCCTCGACGGGGAGCTCCCGGTGGCGCATGCCCATCACGATGCCGCTCTCGGTCCTGCCCGTGATCTCGAACTCGGCGGGGATCGTCTCCGGCAGCACCGTCAGCGAGTGGTAGCGGGTCGCGATGAACGGCTGCGGCACGCCCGCGAGCACGCCCTGGCCCTCGTGGAAGACGATGCTCGTCTTGCCGTGCAGCAACTCGGGCGCGCGGTCGACCGTCGCACCCCAGACCACACCGATGGCCTGGTGGCCGAGGCACACGCCGAAGACGGGCTTGCCGGTCTCGGCGCACTGCTTGATGACGTCGATGCTCGCGCCGGCGCGCTCCGGTGTGCCGGGCCCTGGGCTGACGAGCACCCCGTCGACCTGGCCGATCTCGTCGAGGTCCACCTCGTCGTTGCGCCTGACCACGCACTCCGCACCCAGCTGGGCCAGGTACTGGACGAGGTTGTAGACGAAGCTGTCGTAGTTGTCGACCACGAGCACGCGCATGTGCGAAGCCTAGTCGGTCGAGTCGAGTGAGTTAGCTCTCGTCTTCAGCCAGGTAAGGCTAACCTAAAATAGGTGTCATGAGTCGCCCCTTGCGCGTCGCGGTCATCGGCGCCGGACCGGCCGGTGTCTACACGGCCGACATCCTGACCAAGTCCGACGCGGACGTGCAGATCGACCTGTTCGACAAGCTGCCGGCCCCCTACGGCCTGGTCCGCTACGGCGTCGCGCCCGACCACCCGCGCATCAAGGGCATCGTCACGGCCCTGCAGAAGGTGCTCGACAAGCCGTCGGTGCGCTTCTTCGGCAACGTCGAGTACGGCGTCGACCTGAAGCTCGACGACCTGCGCCAGCTCTACGACGCCGTGGTGTTCTCGACGGGCGCCTCGTCCGACCGCCCCCTGGACCTCCCCGGCATCGACCTGCCCGGCAGCTACGGCGCGGCGGACTTCGTGTCCTGGTACGACGGTCACCCGGACGTCCCGCGCACCTGGCCCCTGACCGCCACCTCGGTCGCGGTGCTCGGCGTGGGCAACGTCGCCCTGGACGTGGCCCGCATCCTCGCCAAGACGGCAGACGAGCTGCTGGTCACCGAGATCCCGCCGAACGTCCACGAGGGCCTCGCCGCCTCCCCGGTGACCGACGTCCACGTCTTCGGCCGCCGCGGCCCGGCCCAGGCCAAGTTCACCCCGCTGGAACTGCGCGAACTGGACCACTCGCCGAACGTCGAGGTGATCGTCCACGCGGAGGGCATCGAGTTCGACGAGGCCTCGATGCACGCGATCAGGACCAGCAAGCAGGTCGAGATGATCGTGAAGACCCTCCAGGAGTGGGCGATCCGCGACGTCGGCACCCGCCCCCGCCGCCTGCACCTGCACTTCCTCGAAGCCCCGGTGGAGGTGCTCGGCACGTCGTCCGTGACCGGCCTGCGCACCGAGACCCAGGAGCTGACCGGCGACGGCAACGTCCGCGGCACCGGCGTCTTCACCGACTGGGACGTCCAAGCCGTGTACCGCGCCGTCGGCTACCTCTCGACGCACCTGCCCGGCGTCCCGTTCGACCACGTGTCGGGCACGATCCCGCACCTGGCCGGCCGCGTGCTGGACCTGGACGAGGTCCCGATCCCCGGCGTCTACACGACGGGCTGGGTGAAGCGCGGCCCGATCGGCCTGATCGGCCACACCAAGGGCGACGCCCTGGAAACCGTCACCAGCCTGCTGGAGGACGCGGCCGCACTCCCCCGCTGCACGGCTTCGCCGTCGGCGGTCGTCGAGTTCCTGTCCCAGCGCGGCGTCCCGTTCGTGACGAACGAGGGCTGGCGACGGCTCGACCTGCACGAGATGGCGTTGGGCGAGGCGCAGGGCCGTGAACGCGTGAAGGTGGTCCCGCGCGAGGAGATGACGGCGATCTGCCGCGACTGATCCGGGACCCGCGGCTCGAACGGCCTGGTGCCGTTCCCCGATGG
>NZ_JBHXCW010000198.1:0-14578 GCF_042725365.1 Lentzea sp. NPDC060358
GAGACGACATCCACGAAGCGTTCCTCAGCCTGGCCTGCGGGATCATCTGCTGGCGCCGACTCCGCAACCTCTCATTGAGTTAGGAGTTCTAAGGCATTCACCGCCGTGCTGCTGCTCCAGCTGGAGGCGGGGGGTCGTCTGTCCATTCAGGACACGCTGGGCCGGTGGCTGCCGCAGTACCCGGAGTGGGGCGAGGTGACCGTCCGGCAGCTGCTGTCGATGACGAGCGGCATCCTCGACTACGGCGGCTCCGCCGGGTTCGGCGCGGCGGTGACGGCCGACCAGAGCGCGGAGTTCAGCGCGGACGGGCTGGTGTCGTTCGTCCGCGGTCAGGCGGGGCCGAAGACCTACGCGTACTCGAACACCAACTACGTCCTCGCGCAGATGATCGTGGAACGGGTCTCCGGTGACACCTGCGGTTCCCGGTTGCAGCGCCGAATCCTCCGGCCGCTCGGGATGCGCGACACGTGCCTGGCGCCCGCGTGCCGGCCGGGCACCGAGCAGCGGATGCCGGTGGGCTACTCCGGGGTGTCGGACGTGCCCGCGTGGCTGGGCAAGCCGGTACCCGCGCTCGCGCTGTCGTGGGCGCAGGGCGCCGGCGGTCTCGTCAGCAGCCTGGAGGACCTGACGAAGTGGACGCGGGCGCTCTACGGCGGGTGCCTGCTGCCGCCGGCGCAGCAGCGCGAGCTCACGTCGCTGATCTCGGCGACCACCAGCAGGCCGATCCCGGCCGTCACCCCGCAGGACCCGGTCGGGTTCGGCCTCGGTGTCGCCGAACGCCTCGACTCCGGCACGAACCGGCCCGTGTGGTCCTACCGCGGCCAGACGTTCGGGTTCCAGGTGTCGCACACCCACGTCCGGGACAGCGGTGTGATCATCACCCTCGCCGTGAACAGCACGGCGGACCGGGACACGCTGACCGGCCTGGCCGATACCGTCCGCCGGACGCTGGACGAGCACGGCCGCTGACACGCGCGAAGAGAGGACGGACCCGTGCACCACCCAGGACAACGTCTCGTCCTCCACAACGCCGTGACCGGCCTGCGGGCGGCCGGGCAGCTCGTGCGGTGGCCGTTGCGCACGGCTCCCGGCCCGGCCGCGGACGCGCTCATCGAGCACCAGAGCCGTACCGAGGGCACCGCCGCCCCGCGCGTCGGCCGGGGCCGGCAGGTGCGCTGGCTGCTGGTCCAGGCCGTGCTGGGGCCGGCGGCGTGCGCGCTGACGGCGGCGGCGTGGTGCATCGCCCTGGTGGTGGTCACCACGCCCCTGTGGTGGTGGCTGGCCCCGCCGGCCATCGTGTTCGTCCCCGTCACCGACGTCCCCAGCTCCCTGCTGGGGGCGCTCTGCGGCACACCGCTGGTGCTGATCGCACTGGCCTGCCCCGCTGGCACGCCGCCGTGGGCCGCGCGGTGCTGGAGGGCAGGCGCGCCGACCGGCTCACCCGCCGCGTCGAGGCGCTGACCGCGTCCCGGGCGGGCGCCTTGGAGGTGCAGGCGGCCGAGCTGCGCCGGATCGAGCGCGACCTGCACGACGGCGCACAGGCCAGGCTGGTGTCGGCGGGCATGCTGCTCGGTCTGCTGGACGTGAAGCTGGACGGCCTGCCGGCGGACCGGCGGGCGTTGCTGCTGGAGGCCCGCGCGGAAATCGGCGAGGCGCTGCAGGAACTGCGGGACTTGGTGCACGGCGTGTACCCGCCGATCCTCGCGGACCGCGGCCTGGCCGGCGGGATCGACTCGCTGGTGGAGCGGACGGCGCCGCTGATCGGTTCGGTCACGGCACGGGTTGACGTCGCGGACCGGCTCCCGGCCGCACTGGAGTCCACTGTGTACTTCGTGGTCGCCGAAGCGTTGACGAACGTCGCCAAGCACAGCAACGCCAACAGAGCGGAGGTCGTGGTGCGAATGGACGGTGACCTGGTGCGCGTCGAGGTCGGTGACGACGGCGGCGGTGGCGCGGACGAGGTGCGCGGAACGGGCCTGGCCGGCCTGCGCCGCCGCGCGGCCGCGTTCGACGGCGCCCTGACGATCACCGGTCCGCCCGGCGGCCCGACCCTGCTGCGAGTGGAGCTGCCGTGCGCGTCGTGATCGCCGAGGACCTGCTGCTGCTCCGCGAGGGCCTGGTGCGGCTGCTGACCGAACTGGACTGCACGGTGGTGGCCGCGGTGGCCGGCCCGGACGCGTTGCTCGACGCCCTCGACCGCGAACAGCCGGACGTCGCCGTCGTCGACGTCCGGCTCCCCCCGACGTTCCGCGACGAGGGCCTGCGCGCGGCGATCGAGGCGCGCCGGCGACGTCCGGGCACGCCGGTCCTCATCCTGTCCCAGTACGTCGAACGCACCTACGTGCGCGAACTGCTGGCCGACGCCCGCGGCGGCGTCGGCTACCTGCTCAAGGACCGCGTGAGCGACGTCCGGCAGTTCGGGACCGACCTGCGCGCGGTCGCGTCCGGCGGCACGGTCCTCGACCCGCAGGTGGTCAGGGCGGTGTTCGACCGGCTGGCCAGGACGACGCCCGAAACGCGGCTCACGCCGCGCGAACGCGAGGTGCTGGGGCTGATGGCGCGGGGGCTGTCGAACTCGGCGATCGCGGGCGAGCTCTGCATCACCGAACGCGCGGTCAGCAAGTACATCAACCGCATCTTCGCCAAACGCGACCTCCCGCCCGGCGACACCGTGCACCGCCGGGTGCTGGCCGTTCTGCAGTACCTGGACGACATCTCGGCCTGACCCGGGACGAATCCCGTGTCAGCCGCTTCCACGGCAGCTCAGGAGATCGCGGCCCTACTGGCCGCCGCGCTCGTCCTTCTCGTCGTCGGCCACCGCCAGCGCCAGCTCGCAGAACATCGAGTCGGCCCAGGAGAACCAGGGCCGCGAGAACGCCGCCGGGTCGGAGACGTCGAAGCTCTCGTGGACGTGCCCGGTGCCCGCGTCGGTGTCGGCGATCAGCCGGAGCAGCCGCCGCCGGTCGGCCGGGGTCCCCGTCAGCCCCTCGACGGCGAGAGCGATCGGCCACACCCGGCCGGGCAGCGTGTGCGGGCTGCCGACGCCGCTCGCCACGCTGCCGCGGAAGAAGTAGGGGTTGTCGTCGCTCAGGACGAAAGCACGGGTGGCCCGCCACACCGCGGGGTCGACCACGTCGGGCGAGAGGAGCGGCGACGAGAGCAGTGACGGCGTGTTGGCGTCGTCCATGCACAGCACGCCACCGAGCCCGTCGACCTCGTAGGCGTAGATCCGCTCGCCGTCGCGGTCCACGACGCCGTGCACCGCAACGCCGTCGAGGAGTTCGCGGGACAACCCACGAGCGCCGGTGGCGAGATCGGTGTCGCGGTAGACCTCGTCCGCGATCTCGGCGACCGCCAGCAGGGCCTGCGCCGCGAACAGGTTCGCCGGGACGTTGTAGCCGTAGGTGCAGGCGTCGTCCGAGGGCCGGAACCCGCTCCACGTCATGCCCGTGAAGCCCACGGGCGTACCGCGGCCGCCGCGCGCGAGGGTCTCGGTCGCGATCGCGCCGGGCCGTTCGAAGCGGTACGGGGACTCGTCGTGCCGTTGTTCCAGACGCAGCTGCGCGACGACCGCGTGCAGGACGCGGTGTGCGCGGGAGTCGAACACCTCGGCCGAACCCGTTGCGCGCCAGAGCTTGTGCGCGAGGGTCACCGGGTAGGCGAGGCTGTCGATCTCGTACTTCTGCTCCCAGACGTGCGGGTCGTCGCAGAGGTCGCCGGGTTCGTAGTGGGCGCCGGTCGGGCCGTCGTTGAACGCGTTGGCGTACGGGTCGTGGTCCAGGCACGCGAACTGGCGGCGCACGACGGCGGCGACGAGCGACGCGAGTTCCGGGCAGTCGGCCAGGAACCTCAGGTACGGCGTCAGCTGGGTGGTGGAGTCGCGCAGCCACATGGCCGGGATGTCGCCCGTGATGACGAACGCGCTGCCGTCCTCGCCGATCGTGATGGTGTCGCGCAGCGTGCGGTGCAGGGCGGCCTCGACCAGGTCGCCGATCCGGTCGCCGGCCGCCGTGCGCACGCGGGCCGCCGCGGCGGCGATCGTCTCGTCTACCGTTGCCACGGCGTCGTTCCGTTCTCGTCGGTGACGCGGATCCGCACGGCGTCCGCCGGTTCGTCCGTGTCGTCGGTGGCCCAGAGGCCGATCTCCACCGGGACGGCGACGGGCCGGCCGGTCTGCCACGAGCCCAGTTCGTCGAGGCCCAGCCGGAACTCGGCCACCGGCTCGCCGTCCACGCGCCGCACCGCGAGCAGGGTCCGGCGGCGCGGTCGCACGCCGAGCTCGTGGCGGCGGCCGTAGAGCGGCACGGAGCCGGTGCCGGTGACGTCGAACGTGATCAGCACCGAGCCGCCGTGGGCGAGATCCGCGGCCGAGATGCGGTGCTCCGCCCAGCGGACGCGGGCCGTGACCCGTGCCCCGGTGCCGAACGGGAGTCCGGCGGGGTGCCGGTGGTCGAGGTAGCCGCGCGCGGTCTCCATCCGCTCGTCGTGGGCGACCGGGAAGACGCCGTCGGCGACGGGGAACGACGCGGGCAGCCTGCCCGTGGCCGTGCCGTCGAAGAGGGCGCTCACGACGGCGGCGCCCCCGCTCGGGCCTGGGAAGGGGACGACGAGCAACGCGTCCACGAGCGCGGCCAGGTCGGTGAGGGCGCGTGGCCGTCCGTCGACGACCACGGCCACGACCGGTGTGCCGCTCGCCCGAGCCCTGCGCGCGAGTTCGAGCTGCGGCTCGGGCAACGCGATCGACGCGAGATCCACGCCTTCGCCGTTGGTGGTGTCCGCGGCCGGTCCGTCGGCCGCGCCGTTGTCGGCGAACTCGTCGCCGTAGCTGCGCCGGCTGGTGCCGCCGAGCACCAGCACGCAGACGTCGGCGCGGGCGGCCGCGGCCTCCACCGCGGCGAGGGCGTCCGGGCCGAGCGCGGTCCGGACGCGGGATCCGGGCGCGTGCAGCACGCGGTCCTCGCCGAGCCGCGCCACGAGCGCCGAGCGCACGGTCGACGCGGCGGGGTCGGCGGCGGGCCTGGGCGGCGTGTAGTCGCCGAGCTGGGCTTCCAGGTCGTCGGCGTTGGGGCCGATGAGCGCCACCGTGCCGGCCGGGTCGAGCGGCAGCGCGCCGTGCACGAGCACCACGGCCTGGCGGGCGGCCCGGTCGACCAGCGCCGCCACGTCACGGGTGACCGGCGCTCGCTCGTGCAGCAGGCCGGCGCGGCGTTTGAGGGCGAGCACCCGGTCGACGGCGCGTTCCAGGTCGGACCGCTCGGCGAGACCGCGGTCCAGTGCCTCGTCGAGGTGGGTGAACGCCTCGTCCCACAGGCTGAGGTCGACCCCCGCGCGCAGGGCCAGCGCGGCCGCGGTGGCCGGGTCGGGTGCGCTGTCGCGGAGGCGGTCGATCGCGGTCCCGTCGGCCATGACGACGCCGTCCCAGCCCCAGTCCTCGCGCAGCGTGCCCGTGAGCAGGTCGCGGCTGGCGCTGCACGGGACGCCGTCGATGTCGTTGTAGGCGGCCATGAACCCGGCGACGCCCGCACGGGCGGCGGCGAAGGCGGGCCTCAGGTGGATCTCGCCGAGCTCGCGGGGGCCGATCGGCGCGCCGGACCCGTTGCGGCCGCCCATGCCCGCGCCCTGGGCGGCGAGGTGCTTGGCGACGACCGCGACGTGGTTCTGCATGCCGCGCACGGTCGCGGCCACGAGCATCGCGGCGAGGGCGGGATCTTCGCCGAAGCACTCCTCCGCACGGCCCCAGCGCGGATCGCGCAGCACGTCCAGGCCCGACACGAGCGCGACGTGCACGCCCCGGGCCCGTGCTTCGGCGCCGACCGCGTCCGCGAGCTGCTCGGTGAGCTCGACGTCCATGCCCGCGCCGAGCGCGAGGTTGACCGGAAGCGTCGTGCCGCCGAGAGCTTGCAGGCCGTGCGGTGCTTCCTCGACGAACAGCACGGGCACGCCGCAGCCGTTGCGCGTGACGTAGTCCTGCACGGCCGCGTACGCCTCCGCGCTGCGTTCGGGCGGGATCCCGTTGTGCCAGTGGACGGCCGACCACGGGTCGGCGCGCAGGACGCCGTAGAGGGCGCCGATGCCGCCGAACCGGTCGACCTCGCGGCGCAGCACGTCGGTGACGCGGGGAGCGCCGTCGACCCAGCGCAGTGCCTCCCAGCCCTTGAGGCGCTGGTTGACCTGGCCGATCTGGCTCCGCAGCGGGAGCGAGGACGCGGTGATCATCCCTTGACGGCTCCGGAGAGCAGTGCGCGCTGCATCTGCCGCTGCAGCACCGTGTAGACGAGGTACACCGGCAGCAGCGTGAACAACGTGCCGGCCATCAGGACGCCGTAGTCGGTGCCCGCGTCGACCTTGAGCGTCGGCAGCGCCACCTGGATGGTGCGCTGCGCGGTGTCCGGCCCGGTGAGGATCAACGGGTACAGGTAGGCGTTCCAGAACGACAGGAAGTTGAGCAGCAGCACGGTCGCGATGCCGGGCACGCAGATCGGCAGGTAGACCTGCCGCAGCACCTGCAGGGCCGACGCGCCGTCCATCGAGGCGGCTTCCTCGAGCTCGCGCGGGATCGTGCGCATGAACGACGTGAGGATCACGATCGACAGCGGCAGGGCCGTGGCGGGCAGCAGGAACACGATGAACGTGCGGCTGTGGAAGAGCCCCAGCGCCGCCGCGAGCAGGAAGGTCGGGAAGAGCGCCGCGAACGACGGGATGAGGAAGCCGAGCGCGAACACGTTCTCGACGATCTTGCCGAGCCGGCCGGTGGAGCGGGCGAGCGCGAACGAGGCGGGCAGCGCGAGCAGCAGGGTGAGCACGAGCGCGCCGGCGGTCGTCAGCACCGAGTTCGCGACGGCGAGCACGAGGTCGGCCTGGCGGATCGCGGTGGCGAAGTTGCCGAAGTCCCACGTCCCCGGCAACGCCAGCGGCGACTCGAAGATCTCCTCGTTCGACTTGAACGACGAGACGATGAAGTAGTAGAAGGGCACGACCAGCAGGGCGGCGTAGATCCACGCGAGCGTGCCGCTGGTGATCGAGCCGACGCGGTCGCGCAACGGGCGGAGTGCGGTCCGGGCCATGGTGGGACTCTCCTCGGGATCGGGGTCAGTGGGTGGCGCGGAGCACCCGGCGGATCGCGCCCATGCCCAGCAGGCCCAGCACGAAGAGGACGAGGCCCACGGCCTGGCTGTAGCCGAGGTCGGTCTCGACGAAGGCCTTGCGGTAGACGAGGTACGACAGCGTCG
The DNA here is from genome assembly GCF_042725365.1 of Lentzea sp. NPDC060358. Taxonomy (NCBI): domain Bacteria; kingdom Bacillati; phylum Actinomycetota; class Actinomycetes; order Pseudonocardiales; family Pseudonocardiaceae; genus Lentzea; species Lentzea sp. NPDC060358. The sequence continues at coordinate 7,230 of NZ_JBHXCW010000198.1, forward strand.
TGGTCGACGTGCCGGGCCCTCCCTGGGTCAGCAGCAGCACGGTCTGGGCCGAGTTGAACAGCATGGACAGGAACTGCAGCATCGTGACGACGCCGATGAAGTCGCGGGCGATCGGCCAGTACATGCGCCAGGCGATCCGCCAGTCCCCCGCGCCGTCGATGCGCGCGGCCTGCACGATCTCGGAGTCGACGCCGTCCAGGCGCGAGGCGATGAGCACCGCGGAGTAGCCGATGCCGCTCCACAGCTCGACGGCGACGATCGCGCCCAGCGCCGTGGAGGGGTCGGCGAGCCAGGCGGTGCCGTCGAAGCCGAGCGGGCGCAGCACCCCGTTGAGCAGGCCGTCGGGGTTCAGCATCGCGTAGAAGACCATGGCGGTCGCCGGCGCGGAGATCAGCGCGGGGATGAAGAGCAGGTAGCGCAACAGCTTGTGGCCGCGCGGTTTCTGCACGACGTAGAACGCGAGCAGGAACGCCAGCACCATCATGACCGGGAGGCCGAAGACGATCTGCAGCGCCGAGTTCCCCGCCGCGGTCCAGAAGTTCTCGTCGGCGAACACGCGGCGGAAGTTGTCGAGCCCCGCGAACCCGGGCTCGACGAGCATGCCCGGCCAGGACAGGAAGCCGATGACGATCATCGCCACGACCGGGCCGACCATGAACACCGCGTACCAGATCAGTGCGGGCAGGGCGAGGCCGGGGAAGCGCTCCCGCAGGGACGGGCGGGCGGCGCGGCCGGGGGGCGGGGAAGGGTCGGGAGTGGTCGTGACGGCCACTTCGGTCAGAGCGGTCAAGGCAGGTCCTTCCTCACGCCGTGGCGTAGGCCCTCTCGAAGACGTCGATGATGCGTTCGGCGGGGATCCGGCCGTAGGCCGCGGCGGTGGCCTGGATCATCGGCTCGAACGCGTTCTGCGGGATGAGCAGGTCGGGCAGCAGCACGGGCGAGACCTGCTGCTCGGTGAGCCGGGACGCCTGGGCGACGAGCGGGAAGTTCTGGCTGACGGTCGAGGTGATCCGGTTCATGTCGCGGCCGGAGCCGAGGATCATCGCGTCGGTGACCTGGTCGCTGTAGAGGTACTGCACGAACGGCTTGACCAGGTCGAGCTTCTTCGCGCCGTTCTCGCTGACCCAGATGCCGTGGCCGTTGAAGCTGCGGATCACGCTCGGGCGTTCGATCACGCCGCCGCGCGAGGGCACGGGCCAGCCCCCGACGGTGACCTCCTTGGCGCGTTCGGCGGGGACCTTCGCGAGGGCCGAGGACATCGCGGGCACGATCGCGGCCTTGCCGGTGTTGAACTGCGTCAGCTCGGAGTCGGAGGTGTAGCCCTGCACGTCGTCGACGAAGACGCCCGCGTCGCGCAGTTCGACGAAGTGCCGCACTCCCGCGACGGCGCCGGGGCTCTCGGAGAGCTTGCCGCTCGAGAAGACCTGCTTCGCCTCCTCGGTGGTGAGGAAGCCCTGCAGGATCTGCAGGAACATCTTCTGCCCGCTCCAGTCGGACCCGCCGACCGTGACCGGGCCGATTCCCTTGGAGCGCAACGCGTCGGCGACGGCGATGAGCTCGTCCGACGTCGTGGGGATCTGGACGCCGGCCTGCTCGAGCAGCCGGGTGTTGAACGAGACGGGCCAGTTGGTGCGGGTGAAGGGGAACGCGCGCAGGTTGCCGTTCGCGTCCGTCCACTCCGCGAGCGCCTCGGGGATGATCTTGTCGCGCAGGCCCCACTCGTCGAGCAGCCCGGTGAGCGGGATGGTCGCGCCGAGCGGGGTCCAGGAGAGCGTGCGGCCCTGCAGGTTCACCAGGGCGACATCGGCCTCCTCGCCCGCGAGCGAGCTCGTCTCGAAGACGATGGGCAGGTCGGAGCCGTTCTTCAGCAACGCGACCGGGCGGCCGGTCTGGCGTTCGTAGGCGGCGACGGAGTCGGCGAAGACCTGGGCGCCGGCCACCGCCCCGCTGAGCTGGGTGTGCACCGAGAGCGCGCCGGGCCGGTCCGAGGCGGGCATGAGCGCGCCGCACCCCGAGAGCAACGGTGCGGCGATGCCTCCTCCGACCGCGGCGCGCAGCAGCGTGCGCCTGCTGATGGCGTTGGGCACGAGTCCTCCGCGGGGGTCTTGTATAGCGGTACACATCAAGTGGCGAGCAAGGTATACCGCTTTACAAGCGGAGGTCAACGACTCTAACCTCGGGGGTGTCATGAGTGAACCCAGCACGAAGCGCGTGACGATCGCCGCCGTGGCCCGGCTCGCGGGCGTGTCGCCCTCCGCGGTGTCCCACGTCTTCAACGGACGGCCGAACGTCTCCGAAGCCACCGCGGCCCGCATCCGCGCCGCCGCCGACGAGCTCAACTGGCGCCCGAACTTCGCGAGCCGCAAGGTCTCCGGCCAGGGCGGCCGGAGCCTCGGGCTCGTCATCGCCCGGTCCCGCGGGACGTTCGGCCGCGACCCGTTCTTCATGCGCCTGCTCGCGGGCCTGACCGAACCGCTCGCCGACATCGGCTGGTCGCTGTCGCTCACCCTCGTGCGGGCGGAGGAGGAAGAGCAGGTCTACCGCCAGTGGTGGGGCGAGCAGCGCGTGGACGCGTTCCTGCTGGTGGACGTGCGCGACGACGACCCGCGCCTGGCCCTGGTGGAACAGCTGGGCGCCCCCGCCGCCCTGCTCGGCGCCCCGGTCCCCGGTCCCGTCGCCGCGGTCACCGTCCGCGACGGCACGGCGTTCACCGAGGCCCTGGAGCACCTGGCGGGCCTGGGGCACCGGGCCGTCACCCGCGTCACCGACGCCCCGGGCCTCGCCCACACCCGCGCCAGGGACAAGAGGTTCCGCGCCGCGGCGAGGGAACGCGGCGTGCGGGCCGCCCTGGCCGTGTGGGACCCGGCCGCGGCCGATCCCGTCGCCGACCTGCTCGGCCGGCTGGGAGAGGCGACGGCGATCATCGTCGACAGCGAGACGATCGCCGCCGAGATCGTGGCCCACGCGCCGGAAGTGGGCGTGCGCGTGCCGGAACAGCTGTCGGTGGTCGCCTGGGAGGACTCCTGGGTGTCGACGATCGTCCGCCCGCGGCTGACGGCGTTCGACGCACCGGTGGAGGATAGCGCCCGCGCCGCCGTCTCCCTGCTGGAACGACTCGTCCGCGGCGAGGACGTCGCAGCCCAGACCGTCAGCGGCCGCCGCCTGCTCGTGCGCGAGTCCACGGCGCCCGCTCCGAACAACCGCGAGGACAAGCCTTGACCACCACCGTGCCGAGGTTCGGCGTCAACTACACCCCGTCGAAGGACTGGATGTTCCAGTGGATGGCCGTGGAACCCGACGCCGTGCGCGCGGACTTCGCGGCGATCGCCGGCCTGGGCGCCGACCACGTGCGGGTCTTCCCGCTGTGGCCGGTCCTGCAACCGAACCGCACGCTGATCCGCCGGCGTGCGCTCGACGACATCGCCCTGGTGGCCGACATCGCCGCCGAGTTCGGCCTGGACATCGCGGTGGACGTGATCCAGGGCCACATGTCCGGCTTCGACTTCGTCCCCGCCTGGCTCGTGAACTGGCACAACGGCAACATGTTCACCGACGCGCCCGCCGTGGCGGCCCAAGCGGCGCTCGTCGCCGCCGTGTACGACGCGGTGCGCGCCAAGCCGAACTTCCTGGGACTCACGCTCGGCAACGAGCTCAACCAGTTCCAGCTCCCCAACCCCGCGGCGATGCCGGCCACGACCGAGCAGGTCACCCACTGGCTGACGAGCCTGCTGAGCGCCCCGCACGACCGCGACCCCCGCCACGTCGTGACCCACAGCGAGAACGACCACCTCTGGTACCGCGACGAGCACCCGTTCGTGCCCGTCCACGCGAGCCGTCTCGGCGACATGACGACCGTGCACTCGTGGATCTTCAACGGCACCGCGGCCCGCTACGGCGCGCTCTCGCCGCAGTCGGTGCGGCACGCCGAGTGGATGATCGAGCTGTCGAAGGCGTTCGCCGACGACCCGGGCCGCCGGGTCTGGCTGCAGGAGGTCGGCGCGCCGTCGATGAACCTCGCCGAGGCCGAGATGCCGGAGTTCTGCGAGCGCACGGTCCGCGCCGCGCTGACGACCACGGACCTGTTCGCGATCACCTGGTGGTGCTCGCACGACGTGTCCCGGTCGCTCGGCGACTACAAGGACCTCGAGTACTCCCTGGGCCTGCTCGACACGGAGAACCGCGTGAAGCCGGTCGGCCGCCGGTTCGCCGAGCTCGTCACCGAGGCGAAGCGCGGCACGCGGCCGGTCCCCCGCACGGTCGGTGTCGTCGTCGACGTCGACGAGGACGACCTGCCGCTGTCGCGGACGGCTCTCGCACCGGGCGGGGCGACCTTCGAGCGGTGGCACGAGCTGCGGGAGCAGGGTGTGGACGTCGGTGTCGTCACGAGCACGACGGCCTCCTCCCCCGCGGCGCTGGAGGCCCGCGGCATCCGGGTGCTGGAGCGCGCCGCGGCGGTCTGAGCGGTCAGCCGGCGAGGGTCCGCTCGACCAGGCCGACGATCGCCTGCTGGTGCCGCGCCAGGTAGAAGTGGCCGCCGGAGAACGTCGTGAGCGTGAACGACCGCGTGGTGTGCCGTTCCCACTCCCGCACCTCCGGCACCCGCGCCTTGGGGTCGTCGTCGCCGGTCAGCGCGTGCACGGGGACGTCCAGGGGCGGGCCGGGCTCGTGCCGGTACGTCTCCACCGCGCGGTAGTCGGCGCGCAGGGCGGGCAGCACCATGCGCAGCAGTTCCTCGTCGCCGAAGATGCGCTGCTCGGTGCCGCTGAGCGACTTCAGCTCGGCGATGATGCCGTCGTCGGTGCGGGTGTGCACGGACTCCTCGCGGAGCAGGTGCGGCGCGCGCCGGCCGGAGACGAACAACGCGGTGACGCCGGGCGTCCTGCGGGCGACCTCGTAGCCGACCAGCGCGCCCATGCTGTGGCCGAACAGGGCCACGGGCAGGTCGGTCCAGTCGCCGAGCGCCTTGGTGACGCCGTCCGCGAGCTCGGAGATGCTGTCCGCGAGCGGTTCGGTGTGCCGGTCCTGCCGGCCCGGGTACTGGACGGCGACGGCCTCGACCGTGCTCCCGAGCGCGCGGGAGAACGGGAAGTAGAACGAGGCCGACCCGCCCGCGTGCGGCAGGCACACGAGCCTGGTCGTCGCCTCCGGCGCCGGGTGGTAGCGGCGGACCCACAGGTCGTTCATCCGCGCACCGGCGCTTCGCGTCGTGCGGTGGTCATGGGCCTCCCCATCGCTTGGTGTCGACACCTCGACTCTGCCCGATCCCGGCGGCCCGCGCGGGCGTTTCAGGGGTGCGAGTTCCCGGACCCCTGCCCCGGCCCCTAGGTGAACGCGCTCACCGGTAGGGGTTGTCGGAATCCGTTGCGGTGCCGAGACTTCGACGCATGATGGAGCTGGCAGGAGGCTTCCCGGCGGCGTCGCGGGAGCAGTGGCGCGGCCTGGTCGACGCCGTGCTCCGCAAGACGGGCGCGGACTTCGGCTCGCTCGTCTCCCGCACACCCGACGGCCTCGAGGTGCAGCCGCTCTACACCGACGCCCCGGCGCGGTTCCCCGGTCTCGTGCCGCTGCGGCAGGGCTGGGACGTCCGGCAACGGCACACCACCGCGGACCCGGTCGCGGTCCTGAACGACCTGGAGGGCGGCGTCAAGTCGTTGTGGCTCGCCGTCCCCGCAGCCGATGTGGCGAAGGCGCTGGACGGCGCGCACCTCGACCTCGTGCCCGTCGTGCTCGACGGTTCGGTGGACGCCGCCCGGGCGATGCTCCGGCTGTGGCGCGAGATCTCGCCGGACGACGTGCGCGGCAACCTCGCGCTGACGCCCTCGGGTGACGCCCTGGACGTGATCCTCCAGGCCGCCTCGGCGTTCCCGTCGCTGCGCACGGTCGTGGTGGACGCGCTGCCGTTCCACGACGCGGGCGGCTCGGACGCCGACGAACTGGGCGCGTCGCTGGCGCTGGCCGTGTCGCACCTGCGCGCACTGACGGCCGCCGGCCTCCCGGCGGCAGAAGCCTTCGCCCAGCTGGAGTTCCGCTACGCCGCGACGGTCGACCAGTTCCTCTCCATCGCGAAGTTCCGCGCGGCGCGCAGGTTGTGGGCGCGGGTGGCCGAGGTGTCCGGTGTGGACGGTGCCGTGCAGGTGCAGCACGCGGTGACGTCGTCGGCGATGATGACGCGGCGCGACCCGTGGGTGAACATGCTGCGCACGACGGTGGCCGCGGCCGGCGCCTGCCTCGGTGGCGCGGACGCGGTGACGGTGCAGCCGTTCGACGCGGCCATCGGCCTGCCGGACGAGTTCGCGCGCCGCGTCGCCCGCAACACGCAGAACGTGCTGCTGGAGGAGGCGCACCTCGGCGAGGTGGTCGACCCGGCGGCCGGGTCCTGGTACGTGGAGCAGCTGACGGAGTCGCTGGCCGCCGCCGCGTGGGCGTGGTTCCAGGAGATCGAGCGCGCGGGCGGCATCGAGGCGGCACGACCGCTGGTGGCGGCGCGGATCGCCGCGACGTGGGCCGCGCGGTCGGCTCGGATCGCGGATCGGCGCGACCCGGTGACCGGGGTGAGCGAGTTCCCGGACCTGGGCGAGAAGCGCGTGGTGCGTGCGCCGGACACTGCGCCGACCGGTTCCGGGGTGCCGCGGGTGCGTTACGCACAGGCCTTCGAGGAGTTGCGCGACCTGGCCGATGCCCAGCCGGAACGGCCGCGGGTCTTCCTGGCCACGCTCGGCCCGGTGGCCGCGCACACCGCGCGGGCGACCTTCGCCGCCAACCTCTTCAACGCGGGCGGCTTCGCCACCCCGGACGCGGGGGCCACCAGGGGCGCGGAGGACGTGGCCGTGCGGTTCAAGGAGTCCGGCGCCGAGGTCGCGGTCCTGTGCGGCACCGAGCAGAGCTACGCCGAACTCGCGGTCGAGACTGTGGACGCGCTGCGTGCCGTGGGCGCGAGACGTGTGCTGCTGGCCGGCAGGAAGACCGACGCGGACGTCGACGGCTTCGTGTTCACCGGCTGCCCCGCGCTCGACGTCCTGAAGGACACCTTCGCCTTCATCGGGGTGACCGCGTGATCCCCGACTTCGCGGACGTCGACCTCGGCCCGCTGCCGTCGGCGGAGTACGAGGCGGACCTGCCGGTGTGGGAGACGCCGGAGGGGATCGCGGTCAAGCCGGTGTACGGGCCGCAGGACATCGACGGTCTGGACTTCTTGGAGACCTTTCCCGGTGTGGCGCCGTTTCTGCGCGGCCCGTATCCGACGATGTATGTGAGCCAGCCGTGGACGGTGCGTCAGTACGCGGGGTTCTCGACGGCGGAGGAGTCGAACGCTTTCTACCGGCGCAACCTCGCGGCCGGGCAGAAGGGGC
>NZ_JBHXCW010000199.1:0-14393 GCF_042725365.1 Lentzea sp. NPDC060358
CGTCCGAAGTGGACGCGCCCCGTTCCGCGGTCGGCGGGTCAGACGGTGCTGCCGGACCCCATGGCGGTCGAGGACTCGGCGAGCTGGACCTGGTTCGGCCGGTCCCCGTCGAGCTTCACGACCTTCTTGTTGCGGCGGTTGCGCTTCTCGAGGTAGTTCGCGAGCCACGTGAGCAGCAGGCACAGTCCGATGTAGATCAGCGCGACCACGATCATGACCGAGATCATCGGCCGGCCGAAGTTCACCGCGTCACCACCGATGCGCGTGCCCCACCGCAGCAGCTCCTCGAACGTGATGAGGAAGCCGAGCGCGGTGTCCTTCAGCAGCACGACGAGCTGGCTGATGATGGTCGGCAGCATCGCCCGCAGCGCCTGCGGCAGCAGGACGAGCGTCATCACCTGGGTCTTGCGCATGCCCAGCGCGTACGCGGCCTCGCTCTGCCCCTTGGGCAGCGAGTTGATGCCGGCGCGGAAGATCTCCGCGAGCACCGAGCCGTTGTAGAGCATCAGGCTGATCACGACCGCCGTGAACGCGCTCAGCTTCACCCCGGCCACGGGAAGGCCGTAGTAGAAGAAGAACATCATGACCACGAGCGGGATCGCGCGGAAGACCTCGACGACCACCGCGGCGGGACCGCGCACCCACGCGTGGTCGGAGAGGCGGGCGGCGGCGAAGATCGCGCCGAACACCAGCGCGAGCACCGCGCCGACGGCGAACGCGCTGAGCGTGTTGCCGATCGCGTCGACCAGGGACAGCTGGATCTGCTTGTAGTTGAACCAGTCGAGCCTGCGCGACGAGAACTGGTCCGTGGCGATGAACCGCATGACGACGTAGACGATCGCCGCGAGCACCGCCGCGATGCCGACGACGGCCATGATCTTGTGACGCGCGCGGGCCTTCGGGCCGGGGACGTCGAACAGCACCATGCTCATCGGGCCACGCTCCACCGCTTCTCGAAGACCTGCTGGACGTACGTCAGCGGCATGACCAGGATGACGAACCCGACCGCGACCCAGAGCAGTCCCAGCAGGACGTTCTCACCCTGCTCCGACAGCGAGTCGCGGATCGTGCCCGCCTGGAAGACGGCGAAACCGGAGGCGACCGTCGTGTTCTTCAGCAACGCGATCATGGTGCTCGTCATCGGCGGCACCACCGAGCGCAGCGCCTGCGGCAGCACCACGGTGCCCAGCATCTGCACGAACGTGAGCCCCAGCGCGCGGGAGGCCTCGGCCTGGCCGACCGGCACGGTGTTGATGCCCGACCGCACGACCTCGCAGACGAAGGCCGCCGTGTAGAGCGACAACGCCACCACGGCCGCGGTGTAGGGCTGGATCTTCACGATCTCCAGCAGGGGGTACGCGAAGAGGAAGAACACGAACACCAGCGTCAGCGGCGTGTTGCGCAGCACCGTCACGTAGGCGGTGCCGATGCCCCGGAACACCGGGACCGGGCTGACCCGCAGCGCCGCGAGCAGCGTGCCCAGCAGCAGCGAGAGCACACCGGAGATCGCGAAGAGCTGCAGCGTCTGGCCGAATGCGCGCAGGAACAGATCTAGGTTGTTGGTGAGGACGCTCATCGGTTTCCTTGCCGTCCGCCTTCAAAGGAACGGCCGGTGGACCCGCGCGGGATCCACCGGCCACTTAGGAGCCCGTCAGTACCGGTCGATCTTCGGCTTCTCGGCGGACGAACCCGACTTGCCCAGGGTTCCGTCGTAGATCTTCTGCCAGGTGCCGTCGTCCAGCGCCGCCTGCAGCACGTCGTTGAACTTGGCGCGCAGGGCGGTGTCCTCCTTGGGCACACCGATGCCGTACGGCTCGCTGGAGAACGTCTTGCCGACGACCTTCAGCTTGCCCTCCTCGGCGGCCGCGTAGCCCTTGAGGATCGCGTCGTCGGTGGTGACGGCGTCGACCTCACCGTCGAGCAGCTTGGTGACGCACTGCGAGTAGCCCTGGAACTCGAGGATGTTGGCGTCCTCGGTCAGCTTCTCGTCGCGGATGCGCTTGACCGGGGTGGAGCCGGTCGCCGAGCAGACCTTCTTGCCCTTGAGCGCGTCCTTGCCGGTGATGTCGGTGTTGTCCTTCTTCACCAGCAGGTCCTGGCCCGCGACGAAGTACGGGCCGGCGAAGCCGACCTTCTCCTTGCGGCCCGCGTTGATCGTGTAGGTGCCGACGTAGTAGTCGACGTCACCGTTGATCAGCGCCTGCTCGCGCGCGGCGGACTGGATCGTCTTGAACTGGATCTTCTCGGGGTCGAGGCCCAGCTTCGCGGACATCAGGCGCGCGATGTCGATGTCGAAACCGCTGTACTTGTTCGTCGTCGGGTCCTTGTAACCGAGACCCGGCTGGTCTTCCTTCACGCCGACGACGAGCGAGCCGCGCGCCTTCGCCTTCTCGAAGGTGGGCGAGCCGTCGACCTTGACGTCCTTGGCGACCTCGAACAGACCGGCGGGCGCCGCCGTGTCGGTCGGGCTGCCCTCCTTGCCACACGCGGTCAGGGCCAGTGCGCCCGTCAGCAGCACCGCCGCAAGGGTGCGAACCCTCATCGTCCTTCTCCTGCCATTCGTCCGTAAGTGGGCTGACTACTAGTGAGTCAGGATCTTGCCAAGGAAGTCCTTCGCGCGGTTGGACTTCGGGGCCGAGAAGAACTCTTCCGGGGTGGAGTCCTCGACGACCTCGCCGTCGGACATGAAGATCACCCGGTCCGCGGCCTTGCGGGCGAAGCCCATCTCGTGCGTGACGACGAGCATCGTCATGCCGTCCTTCGCGAGGCCCGTCATGACGTCCAGGACCTCCTGGACCATCTCGGGGTCGAGCGCGGAGGTGGGCTCGTCGAACAGCATCACCTTGGGCTTCATCGCGAGCGCGCGGGCGATCGCCGCGCGCTGCTGCTGCCCACCGGAGAGCTGGGCCGGGAACTTGTCGGCCTGGTTGGCGATCCCGACGCGCTCCAGCAGCTCCATCGCGGTCTTGCGGGCCTCCGCGGCCGGCGTCTTGCGCACCTTCGTCGGAGCGAGCATCACGTTCTCGACGATGGTCTTGTGCGCGAAGAGGTTGAAGGACTGGAACACCATGCCGACATCGGCGCGCAGGCGAGCCAGTTCCTTGCCCTCCGCCGGGAGGGGCTGCCCGTCGACCTCGATGACTCCGGAGTCGATCGGCTCGAGGCGGTTGATCGTCCGGCACAGGGTCGACTTACCGGAACCCGACGGCCCCAGCACGACGACGACCTGCCCCTTCGGCACTTCCAGCTGCACGTTCTTGAGCACGTGCAACGGGCCGAAGAACTTGTCCACGCCCGCCACACGGATCATCGGCGGGGCAGAGGCGGCAGTCATCCAGTCCTCCATTTGGGGGTCGTCGGCGTTGGCGGAAACCTAGGTGTCCGCCACCACACCAGTCCAGGACATTGAGCAAGACTTAGGGTCTCAACTCTGTCACAGGCAGACATCGGTTGCCCGGGAGGTAGCGAAAGTGCGCGTGCTGCTCGTCGAGGACGACGACAGGGTCGCCGAGGCCCTGGTCCCGGCCCTGACCAGACGGGGTTTCCACGTCGACCGGCAGGCCACCGGCCGCGGCACCCTCGACCGCCTCGCGGGTGTCGACGTGGTGCTGCTCGACCTCGGACTGCCCGACATGGACGGTGTGACGCTGTGCCGCGCCATCAGGGCCGCCTCGGACGTGGCCATCATCGTGGTGTCCGCGCGGGGCGAGATCGACGACCGGATCCTCGGCCTGCACGCCGGGGCCGACGACTACCTGGTCAAGCCCTATGACGTGGGCGAACTGGTCGCGCGGGTGCACGCCGTGCGGCGCCGGCGCGGTGCCGACCCGGTCGGCGTGGGGTCGGCGTCCACGGAGGTGTTCGAGACCGGCGACGTCCGGGTCGACCTGGGGCGCCACGAGGTCACCGTGGCGGGTGAATCGGTCGCCCTGTCGCGCAAGGAGTTCCAGGTGCTCGCGCTCGTCATGGCGGCGGGCGGCGCGGTGTGCACGCGCGAGCGGATCCTCGCCGAGGTGTGGGGGAGGACCTGGTCGGGTGCGAACCGCACGCTCGACGTCCACGTCGCCACGCTGCGCACGAAGCTCGGCCGCCCGGCGCTGCTCGAGACGGTGCGCGGCGTCGGCTACCGGCTGGGGCAGGTGTGACCTCCATTGGGTGATCTTCTTCCGGCGTGTCGCCGCGGGGCGGGGTGACGGCTCGTGAGATCCCGGTTGCTGGGCGTGGTCCTGGCCCTCGTCGTGCTGGTCCTCGTGGGACTCGGGCTGCCGCTCGGGCGCGGCGTGGCGGCCGCCGAGCAGCAGGAGCTGTTCCTCGACCGCCTCACCGACACGAGCCGGTTCGCATCGCTGGCGCAGCGCCCGCTGATCGACGACCAGCCGAGCGTGCTGCGGCCGGAGCTGGAGCGCTACGACGCGCTCTACGACATCGGCGTGGCCGTGGTGGCCCGCGACGCGCCGACGGTGCCGCTGGTCGCCTCGCGCAACGACCTCGTGCTCGGCGACAGCGCCGTCCAGGACCTGGTCAGCAAGGCGCTGGCCGGCCGCCTGCCGGTGGTGCCGCCGCTGTTCATGCCGTGGGACGACACGCGGCTCGTCCTCGCCGAACCCGTCCTCGTCGACGGCGAGGTGCGCGGCGCGGTGATCACGTTCTCGCCGACGTCCAAGACCCGGTTCGAGGTCCTGGCCTGGTGGGGGCTGCTGCTCGCGGCGAGCCTGCTGGTCCTGGCGCTCGCGGTGCTGCTGGCGCTGCCGGTGGTGCGCTGGACGCTGCGGCCGGTGCAGGCGCTAGACGACGCGACGGGCAAGCTGCTCGCCGCCGTCGTCGCGGGCCGCCCGGTCTCCCCGGTGGGCGCGGAGAGCGGCCCGCCGGAGCTGCGGCAGCTCAGCCGCTCGTTCGACCAGATGGCCGCGAACGTGGGCGATGTGCTTGCCGCGCAACGGGCGTTCGTGGCCGACGCGTCACACCAGCTTCGCAACCCGTTGACAGCCCTGAAACTCCGGTTGTCCAACCTGGAGGGTCACGTCGACGACGAGGCGGAGGTGCACCAGGTCGAGGCGCTGAGCGAGACGGACCGGCTCAACCGCATCCTCGACGAGCTGCTCGCGATGGCCCGCGCGGAGTCGAGCTCGGTGGACCCGGTGCCGGTGGACGTCGACAAGTCGGTGAAGGCGCGGCTGTCCGCGTGGCAGGCCGCGGCCGCGGCGAAGGAGGTCCACCTCGTGCTGGACGGGCAGCGGGTCGGCATGGCCCTCGCCCCGCCGCGCGGGGTCGAGACGATCCTCGACGCGCTGCTCGACAACGCGCTGAAGTTCACGCCGGAAGGCACCTTGATCGTGGTCGACGTGCGCAAGGCGGACGGTGTCGTGACGCTGTCGGTCGCCGACCACGGGCCCGGTCTGCAGGCGGAGGAGCTGGAGCGCGCGACCGACCGGTTCTGGCGCAGCCCCGCGCACCAGAACGTGCCGGGGTCCGGGCTGGGCCTGTCGATCGTGCGGCTGGTCGTCGAACGGGTGGACGGCGCGGTCCGGCTCGAGTCGCCGCCGGACGGCGGCCTGAAGGTCGTGATCGAGCTTCCCGCCCTCTAGACCTTGGTGTCGCGGTAGTACCGCATCGCACCGTTGTGCAGCGGCACCGGCGACGTCTCGATCGCCGACCGTTGCTCGATCGTGCGGGCCGCCGAGTGCACCTTCACCAGGTCCGGCTGCCCCTCGAAGAGCTGCCGCGCGAGCGCCTCCGCCACGTCGTCCGGCATCTTCTCGTTGACCAGCAGGAAGTTGCGCACCACGAGCGTGATGACCGGGTCCTTCTGCAGGTCGTAGGTGGAGGCGGGCAGCGTCGCCGACCCGTAGACCGGGTACTGCTGGCGGAACGGCTTGAGGACGTCGGCCAGGTCGAGCATCCGCACGCCGAGCTCCTTGGTGAGCTGCGTGATGCGTCCCGTGGGCAGGCCGCCGGACCAGAAGAACGCGTCGAGCTTCCCCTCGATCATCGCCTGCGCCGAGTCGTCCAGACCGAGGTTGACCTCCTGCGGCCGCACGTTCGCGGACTGCAGCAGCCGGCGCGCGATGATCTCGACGCCCGACTCCCGCCCGCCGATCGACACGCGCCGCCCGGACAGCTCGCCGAGCTTCGTGACGGGCAGGTCGGCCCGCACGATGACCTGCAGGTAGTCGTCGTGCATGCGGGCGAGCGCGCGCAGCTTCGACGACCCCTCGACGCCCTCGACCACGTCGGCCTGCGAGAACCCGACCTGCGCCTGGTCGTTGACCAGCCGCACGACGTTGTCCTTCGACCCGGCCGTGGCCACGACCTGCGGCCGGGCGATGCCCAGGCGCCCGCTCCAGATGTCGGCCAGGCCGTTGCCGAGGGTGTAGTAGACGCCGCCCTCGCTGCCCGTGGCCATCGTGATCTTGACGTTCCCGAGCGTGCTGCCGCAGCCCGTCAGGACCGTTGCGGCGGTCAGCAGGCTCACGGCGACGTGCATTCGTCCCAGCACCTGCGCATCGTGCCACGGCGGCGTTCTACGCTTGCACCCGACGAAAGGTTGGTTGCAGTGACCCGCAGTTACCAGATTCGCACGTGGACTTGTGACCTTTGAGGAACGCTACCTAGCTTGACCGCATGGCAAGAGCAAAGGGGCAGGTCAAGCATGCCAACACAGGAGCAGCGTCTACGGGTCAGAGGGTCCTGGGAGCAGTCCGTCTCAGTCGCACCACTGACGAGAGCACGTCACCTGCCCGTCAACGTGAGCTGATCGAATCGTGGGTTACAAGCCACAACGCCGAACTGGTCCACATCACTGATGACCTTAATGTGTCCGGTGCAGTCTCACCGTTCGACGGTCCCAGCCTGGGTTCGTGGCTGACCGATGCCAAGGCTGCTGAGTGGGACGTCCTGAGATCGACGTCATGGCGGGTAGGTGCCTGATCGAGATCGGTGACCCTGCCAAGGCAGAACCGTTGCTGTCCAAGGCAGTTGCGTCCTACCCCGTCGAGCACTCACGTGAGGTGGCTCTGTACCTGTCCTGGTTGGCAGAGTCCTACGCGCGGAGCGGAAACCTAGACGCAGCAAGGTAAATCCTGAGCCGAGTCAAGGACTACGCGTCACGGATGCCGTCTACTCGGACCGATGATCGCCTACGCCTGGTTGAAGTTCTCGTGTAGGTAACACATGTGGTCTCGTGAGGGATATCGACGCAGGAAGCTTTACCGCCTACAGAAACGGTGACCTGTGTACGAGTATCTGGTGAAGGAAGTAAAGTTCCACGGCGGCAGGAATGAAGCAGTTGCGAGTTCTGCGACAGAGATGATCAACGAACATGTTGGTCAAGGTTGGGAGTTCGAGGCCTTCACGCCGAATGGTGCAGTTACCGGTGCCTACGTGGTCTTCCGTCGGAGGAAGTGACTCAGCTTCTTGCGAGGTTTTTGAGTTAGCACGACAGGTTCAGTGCCCAGCTTGGACAAATCGGTACGGTAGACATCGGCGACACGATTCATGTCCCTGTCGTACTTGTCTGTGCCGATACTGCTCTGATGTGCACCTTGCATGTAGTCGAAGTGGTCCAGTGCGACACGCAGGTTGTAGTTCATCAGCTCAAGAGACTTGATGGCGGCGACAGTGGCACGAACAACCTCTTCATTACATACCAACTGGACCGCTGCCAAGCTATGCCGGGCTTCCATTTCGAGAGAAGGTAGAACCTTCGTGTCCCCAGGGTGCTCGTATGGGTCACCCAGGTACAGGTTCACAGCCGTCATTGCGCTGTGCCACTTGTGAAGAGCTGTCAGAGACGCGACCAGAGCAGTCTTCTGAGCGTCCAACTCACGCTGCTGCCGCTCTTGAGCCCACCTGAGCTGGTCACGCTGGAACTCACGCCGGTTGGTGAGCCACTGAGTCACCCAAGCGACCACCAGAGCTGATCCCGCACCGATGAGGGCAGGCCACAGAGCACTCATGTCGGCAGGCTAGGGCGCTGGTTGGCAGGTCAGGGCGTCTGCAACCCTTACGTGTAGCGGCTGGTCACCGGAGAGTTGATCTAGTCCTCGGACGGTCGCCGTCAGGAGACCACTGACCAGGGGTTATGGTGTTCGAGTGAGCAGCAGGCAGGTTCCAAAAACGTATCAAATCCGCACGTTCGGTTGCCAGATGAACGTGCACGACTCCGAACGGCTCGCCGGTCTGCTGGAGGACGCTGGCTACGCGCGGGCCGCCGAGGACGAGCAGGCCGACGTCGTCGTCTTCAACACCTGCGCGGTCCGCGAGAACGCCGACAACAAGCTCTACGGCACGCTCGGCCACCTCGCCCCGCGCAAGACCGAGAACCCGGACATGCAGATCGCCGTCGGCGGCTGCCTCGCGCAGAAGGACCGCGGCGAGATCGTCCGGCGCGCGCCGTGGGTGGACGTCGTGTTCGGCACGCACAACATCGGCTCGCTGCCGGTGCTGCTCGAACGCGCCCGCCACAACTCCGAGGCGCAGGTCGAGATCCTCGACGCGCTGGAGACGTTCCCGTCGTCGCTGCCGGCCGCCCGCGACTCCGCCTACGCGGGCTGGGTGTCGATCTCCGTGGGCTGCAACAACACCTGCACTTTCTGCATCGTGCCGTCCCTGCGCGGCAAGGAGAAGGACCGCCGCCCCGGCGACGTGCTCGCCGAGGTGCAGGCGCTCGTGGACGAGGGCGTGCTCGAAGTCACGCTGCTGGGCCAGAACGTCAACTCCTACGGCGTCGAGTTCGGCGACCGGTTCGCGTTCGGCAAGCTGCTGCGCGCCTGCGGCGACGTCGACGGGCTCGAGCGCGTGCGGTTCACCTCGCCGCACCCCAAGGACTTCACCGACGACGTGATCGCCGCGATGGCCGAGACGCCGAACGTCGTCCACAGCCTGCACATGCCGCTGCAGTCCGGTTCGGACCGGCTGCTCAAGGCGATGCGCCGCTCGTACCGCACCGAGAAGTACCTCGGCATCATCGACAAGGTCCGCGCCGCCATGCCGGACGCCGCGATCACCACCGACATCATCGTCGGCTTCCCCGGCGAGACCGAGGAGGACTTCCAGGGCACGCTCGACGTGGTGCGCCAGGCCAGGTTCTCCTCCGCGTTCACGTTCCAGTACTCGAAACGCCCCGGCACGCCTGCGGCCGAGCTGCCCGACCAGCTGCCGAAGGCGGTCGTGCAGGAGCGGTTCGACCGGCTCGTGGCGCTGCAGAACGAGATGACGCACTCGCTCAACGTCGAGCAGGTCGGCAGGACCGTCGAGGTCCTCGTCGCCACCGGCGAGGGCAAGCGCGACGCCGAGACGCACCGCATGAGCGGCCGTGCGCGCGACGGGCGTCTCGTGCACTTCACGCCCGGCTCCACGGCGCCGCGTCCGGGCGACGTCGTCGAGACCGTCGTGACCTACGGCGCGCCGCACTACCTGGTCGCGGACGGCGAACCGCTCACGTGGCGCCGCACCAAGGCCGGTGACCGCTCCGAGGCGGGCATCAAGCCCAAGACCGCGGGGGTCGGCCTGGGACTGCCGTCGTTCGGCGCCCCGGCCCCGCTGCCGGCCGTGTCGGGGTGTGCCGCGCAGTGAGCGACGAGGAGTACCTGCGCAAGGAGATCGACTCGGTGGGACAGCAGGCGGCCAAGCGCATCGACCCCGGCACGGGCGCGTTGACGATCGCGATCGCGGTGCTGGCGCTGCTCGTGTCGCTCGTGCTGCCGTGGGTGGGGGAGAAGACCGGGCTGAGCGTGGTGCTCGGCGAGTCCGAGACCTTCCTGCCGCGGGTGTTCTCGTTCCTCGCCCTCGGCATCGGCGTGCTCGGGTCGGGCATCACGCTCGCGGTGCGCCGCTGGACGCTCACGTGGGTGTGCTCGCTCGGTCTGTTCGCCGGGGCGGTGACGGGTGTGCTGTCGATCTGGACGCAGCAGACGACCACGAGCAACAAGACGATCGGACCCGGCCCGGGCATCGGGTTGATCATCGCGGTGCTCGCGGTGATCGTGCTGCTGGTGAAGTGGGTGAAGATCGCGGCCTCGCGCCCGCCGCAGCTGTAATGAATCCCGGCGCCTCCCCGATTCCTTTTGCGTCGAAACGGTGACGCGAGTCGAGGTGCGCTGGGCATGACGGACGCCGATCAGACCACCAACACCGTCAGCGGCGACGTGAGCGGGACGCCGGTCCAGATTGGCGATGTCGGCCGTGACGTCAACATCACCACCTACGAGCGGCGCCCGTACGTGCTGTTCGGCGTCATCGCCGCGGCCGTGGTCGTGGTGAGTCTGCTGGTCGTGGTGGCGGACCTGAGCGACGGCACGAAGTCGGCGGAAGGTGGTTCGTCGTCTCCGCCGCTCGCGTCGGTGCCGCTTTCCTCCGCGGCGACGACCAGCGCCGCCGTGATCGTGGCGGGGACGACCGCGCCGCCCGCCGTGCTCACAGCCAAGCCGGTGCAGCAGCAGCCGCACCAGCCGCAGCCCCAGCCGCAACCGACGGTCCCGCCGCAGCCGGTGGACCGGAAGCCGGTGACCGACGGCCCCGGCTACCTGGTGCCCGCCGGCAACGACCAGCGGGCCGCGGACTTCTACCAGAACGAGTGGAACGACGTCGTCATGTGGGAGCGGCACCCGCCGGGTGACGCGACCAGCTACCAGCCGTTCTGGGCGCGCGAGTTCTCCGACGCGAACCCGGCCGTGTTCCGCCTGCGCAACCAGCGCGGCAACCTGTGCATGGAACCGGTGTTCCAGGACGGCTTCGGCGAGCACGTCAAAGCCGGCGCGTGCTCGTGGAGCAACGACGCCCAGCTGTGGCAGGCGCAGAACACGACCCAGTTCGCGCACGTCGCGTCCGGCCGGTGCCTTGGCACGGCCAACGACGGGTCCTACGCCGACGGCACCTGGCTCATCGTGTCGCTGTGCTCCGGCCGCGACGACCAGAAGTGGCGCATTGCCCGCTGAGAACGCCCGAGGGCCCCTCTCCGCACGGAAGAGGGGCCCTCGGACCGTTCAGGACTATCGGGTCGCCAGCGCCTGCTCAGCGGCGGCCAGCCACTCGCGCCACTGGGCGGCCTGCGCCTCGGCCTGCTCGGTGCGGCGCTTGTCGCCCGCGGCACGGGCCTTCGCGGCCTGCGCCTCGAACTGCTCCACCCGCTCGCGGAACTGCGCCACGCGGGCCTCGGCCTCGGGGTCGGAACGACGCCACTGCGCGTCGACCGCGCCGCGGACCCGCTCCTCGATGGCGCGCAGCTTGCCCTCGAGCTCGCGGATGCGCTCGCGCGGCACCTTGCCGATCGCGTCCCAGCGCTCCTGGATCTTGTAGAGGGCGTTGCGCGCCGCCTCGAGGTCGGACGACGGGTCGATGCCCTCGGCCTCGGCGAGCAGCTCCTCCTTCAGCTTCGCGTTGGCCGAGAACTCGGCGTCACGCTCGCTGAACGCCTCGGAACGCTTCTGGAAGAACGCGTCCTGGGCCGCGCGGAACCGCTGCCACAGTGCGTCGTCGGCCTCCTTGGGCGCACGCCCGGCGGCCTTCCACTCGACCATCAGCTCCTTGTAGCGGCCGGCCGTGTGGCCCCAGTCGTCGGAGTCGACGAGCTTCTCGGCCTCCTCGACCAGCGCCTGCTTGGACGACTTGGCGACCGAGCGCTGGCGGTCGAGGTCCGCGAAGTGCGATCCGCGACGGCGGTTGAACGCATCACGGGCCTTCGAGAACCGGCGCCACAGCTGCTCGTCGGTCTTGCGGTCGACGCCGCGGATGGTCTTCCACTCGTCGAGGATCTGGCGCAGCCGGTCGCCCGCGACCTTCCACTGGGTCGACTCGTTCGCGATCGACTCGGCCTCGTCGACGAGCGCCTGCTTGCGCGCCACGGACTGGGCCCGGGCGGCCTCCTTGGCCTCCTTCGCCTTCTCCATGCCCGCCTCGGCCCGCTCCAGCACGTGCTCGACGCGGGCGGCCAGCGCCTTGAGGTCGCCGACGACGGCGGCTTCGGCCAGCTGCTCCTTCACGTGCTTCGCGCTGGTCAGGGCGTGCTTGGGGTCGCCGGCGCCGGACTTGAGCCGCGACACGAGCAGCTCGACCTCGGTGCGCAGGTCGTCGAACCGCCGCGCGAAGTGCGCGAGGCCCTCGACCGGCTCGCCCGCCTGCCACGACCCGACGGCGCGCTCGCCGTCCTCGGTCTTGACGTACACGGTGCCGTCGGCGTCCACGCGACCCCAGCGGTCAGGGTGGTCCGACGCCACGGGGACGGCAGGAGGCGTCGCCTGCGCGGTCTCCTTCGGCGTTTCCTCGACCGCACTCTCGGCTGCGACCTCCACCGGAGCGGTCTCGGCCACGACCTCCGGTGTGCTGTCCTGCTCCGACATCGCCGGTTCCTCCCATCTGACGCCCGTGCCAGCCACGGGCGCCCCGCCAGCAGGCGGGGCCGGTGCGATACGGGCGCTGGAGGGTCTCCCGTCCCCAGTTCCCCGCGCGCATTCAAACAGGTCAGAGCTCGACTCGGTACTGGGAGTCCACGATAGGTAGCCTCGTTCGTCGTGATCACCCGTGCCGCGGTGGTGCCGCACCCACCCCTCCTGGTGCCAGAACTGGTCGCGGGAGCCACCGCCGAGACCGAGCCCGTGAGGGCCGCAACCCTTGCCGCAGCAGGAAAACTGCCCGGTCCGTGGGTGGCGGTCGCCGTCGACCCCGCGGGTCCGGCGACGTTCGTGCCGCCGCTGTCGGGAACTTTCCTCGGTTACGGGGTCGACGTGCCCGCGTCACTCGGCGGTGACCTGCCGCCGGACGCCCACGTCCCGCTGCCGGTCCTCGTCACCGCGTGGCTGCGGGAACGCTGCGCTGTCGAGGTGTCACGCGTCGAACTCGTTCCCCCTGATCTGCCCACCTCGGACTGTGTCTCGTTGGGACGCCGGCTCGCCGCCGAGGACTGCGGCCTGCTGGTCCTGGGCGACGGCTCGACCCGCCACGGACCGCGTTCGCCGGGCTCGGACGACGAGCGTTCGGGACCTTTCGACACCGCCGTCCACGAGTTGCTGGCAGCCGCCGACACCGACGGCCTGCTCGGCCTCGACACCGGCCTCGCGCGCGAACTGGGCGCGCAGGGCAGGGCGGCGTGGCAGGTCCTCGCCGGCGTGCCCGGCCCGTGGCGCTGCTCATCCGCCGATTTCTTCGCACCGTTCGGCGTGGGCTACCACGTCGCAGTCTGGGAGCGCCCGTGATCACTCCGATCGCCGTCGTCGGCCCCACGGCCACCGGCAAGTCCGACCTCGCCGTCGCGCTCGCGGAGCGGGTCGGGGGAGAGGTCGTCAACGCCGACGCCATGCAGCTCTACCGCGGCATGGACATCGGCACGGCGAAGATGCCGGTGTCCGAACGCCGCGGCGTCCCGCACCACCTGTTCGACGTCCTCTCGGTCACCGAGACCGCGTCCGTGGCCGCCTACCAGCGCGAGACCCGCGCGGTGGTCGAGGACCTGCTGGCCGCCGGGCGCCCGCCGGTGCTGGTCGGCGGGTCGGGCCTGTACGTGCAGGCCGTGCTCGACGACCTGAAGTTCCCCGGCACCGACGACGCCGTGCGCGAGCGCTACGAGGCCGAACTGGCCTCCGCGGGCCCCGAGGCGCTGCACCGGCGCCTGCAGGAGCTCGACCCGGCCGCCGCGATCGCGATCCTGCCGTCCAACGGGCGCCGGATCGTGCGCGCGCTGGAGGTCATCGAGCTCACCGGCGAACCGTTCTCCGCGAACCTGCCCAAGCCCGGCCCCGCGCGCTACGGCACGGTCCAGATCGGCGTCGACCGCGAGGTGTCCGAACTGGACGAGCGGGTCGACCGCCGGGTGGAGGTGATGTTCGAGGCCGGTTTGGAGGACGAGGTCCGCCGCCTGGTGCGGATCGGCCTGCGCGAGGGCAGGACCGCCTCCCGCGCACTGGGCTACCAGCAGGTGCTGTCCGCAATGGACGGAGCGTGCACGATCGACTTCGCCGCCGCGGAGACCCAGCGCGCCACCCGCCGGTTCGTGCGCCGGCAGCGGTCCTGGTTCCGGCGTGACCAGCGCATCACCTGGCTCGACGGCGCGCGGCCGGATCTCTTGGAGGCCGCCGGTAACCTGGTGCCGTGGAGTTCGTGAAGGGGCACGGCACGGAGAACGACTTCGTCGTCCTGCCCGACCTCGATGACCAGCTGGACCTGACGGTGGCGCGCGTGCAGGCGCTGTGCGACCGGCAGCGCGGCCTCGGCGCCGACGGCGTGCTGCGCGTCGTGAGGGCCGACGGCAAGTGGTTCATGGACTACCGCAACGCCGACGGCTCGATCGCCGAGATGTGCGGCAACGGCGTACGGGTCTTCGCCGGCTACCTCCAGCGCGCCGGACACGCCGAGGCGGGCGACCTCGCCGTGGCGACCCGGGGCGGCGTGAAGCGGGTCCACAT
>NZ_JBHXCW010000200.1:0-14332 GCF_042725365.1 Lentzea sp. NPDC060358
GCCCCGGCCAATGGTGAAAATGGCCGGGGCGATTGCGCGGCGAAGATTGTGCTGATGTACTCGTTTGACGCCGGAGTTGGAGGCAGTCGTGGCTGAAACGTTTGGTGAACAACTGCGCGAACACCGCATCGCCGCCGGGCTGTCGATGGGGCAGCTGGCGAAGCTGATCCATTACAGCAAGGGGTACCTCAGCAAGATCGAGAACGATCTCAAACCGCCGACGCCGACCGTGGCGCGGTTGTGCGACGGCGTCCTCGACGTCGGCGGGCGGCTCGTCGAGGCCGCGGCGCGCAGCGGTCCGGCGCTCGGGCGCCGGCAGGTGCTCGTGGCGGGCACGATGCTCGGCGTCGGGGCGCTCACGGGTGGCGGGGCGCGACCGGTGCCGGACGAGCAGGTGATCGCGGGCATGCGCACGTCGTTCGAGCAGCTGCGCGAACTCGGTCTGCGGACCAGCCCGGTGGTGGTCCTCGAACCGCTGAAGGCGTTGCACCACACCGTGCACGGACTCGCGCGGGAGAACACGGGCCCGGTCGGCACCCGGTTGCTGCTCCTGGCCGCCCGGATCGCCGAGTACACCGGCTGGATGAGCCAGGAGGCCGGCGACGAGCCGAACGCGTTGTGGTGGACCAGGCAGGCCTCGGAACTGTCGCGCGCGGCGGGCGATCCGGACATCACCGCCTACGCGTTCGTCAGGGAGGCGGGCGTCGCGCTCTACCGGCAGGACGCCCCGAGCACGATCGGCCTGGCCCAGCAGGCGCAGTGGATCGGCAGGGCCGGCTCGCGCGTGCTCGCGCTGGCCGCGCGCCGCGAGGCGCAGGGACACGCCCTCGCCGGGGACCGGTACGCCGCCGAGAGCGCGTTCGGCCGCGCCGCGCAGCTGATGGAGTCCGCGGCGCAGGACAGCCCGTACCCCGCGCTCGGTTCCAGCGCCCCCGATCCCCTCGAGCTGGCGAGGGGATGGGCGTTGTCGGACCTGGGGCTCAACGCCGAGGCGGCCGCGGTGCTCGACCGGCAGCTCGCGTCGGTGCCCGCCGGCTCACGCCGCACCAGGGCCAGGTTCGGCACGCGGCGGTCGCTGGCCCACGCGTTGTCGGGCGAGGTCGAGCAGAGCTGCCGCACCCTCGCCGACACCTTCGGCGACGTCGCGCACGTCGACTCCGCGACGGTGCGGACCGACCTGCGGCAGCTGGCCAGAACTCTCGGCCGGTGGCACAACCACGGCACCGTGCGGGAGGTCTACCCCGAGCTCAAGCGCCTGCTGGCTCACCGCTGACCGCAGGCGCAGGCCAGCACCGCCCGTTCGGCCCGCACCTCCTCCGCCTCCGGCTGGCCGAGCTCGGCGAACACCGCCTCGGCGGCCTGCCAGTGCTCGACCGCCTCGGCGTGCCGGCCGAGCGCGTGCATCGTCCGCGCCACCCCGATCTCGCCGTGGGACCGGTGGGTGCGGTTGCCCGTGCCGGTCGCGCGGTCGACCAGCTGCTGGTAGAGCCTCAGCGCCGCCGGCCGGTCGCCCGCGTCGCTCGCGGTGGCGGCCTGGTCGCGGCACAACCGCGCGGCCAGGTCCGCGTCGTCGAGTCCACCGGCGGCCTCGGACGCGAGCCGGTGGTGGTGCAGCGCCTCGGGGAACTTCCCGGCCAGCCGGTACGCGTCGGCGATGTTGGTCAGCGCGTACGCGACCACGACGGCGTCCCCCAGTTCCTCCGCGATCTCGTGCGCCTCGAAGTGGTCGGCGATCGCCTCGTCCAGCACGCCCAGGTGCTGCCGGATCGCACCCCGGTTGTTGAGCGCGTGGGCCAGACCGCGCTGGTGACCGATCTCGCGGAGGATCTCCACGGCCGTGCTGTGGTGCCGCAGCGCGAGCTCGTGCTCGCGGTGCTGCTCGTGCAGGTACCCGAGCTGGCTCAGCGCGTGCGCCTGGCCCCGCCGGTCGCCGCACTGCTCGTACTTCTCCAGCGCGGACTCGAACTGCGCGATCGCTTCGCGGTGCCTGCCGAGCTGCATGGTGCAGAGGCCGACGGTGCACAGGCTCGTCGCCTCGCCGCGCACGTCGCCGAGCTCGCGCCACCGGAGCAGGGACTGCTCGGCGAGGCCCAGCGCCTCGGTGTGCCTGCCGAGTCGGTCCTCGGCGGTCGCGAGGCGGAGCAGCACGTGCGCCTCGCCGTAGGGGTCGTGCGCGGTGGAGAGGACGTCCCTGGCCAGTTCCATGGCCTCGACCCAGTCCGCGAACCGGTTCGCGGTGTGGTGGTGCCGCCAGACCAGCACCGCCAGCCGCCACGCGTGGTCGACCAGGCCGTGCGTGCCCGCGTGCCTGATCGCGGCGGACAGGGTGTCGCGCTCGGTGTTCATCCACGACACCGCCCGGGCCCTGTCGTCGAACCGCAGGCCGAGCGGGCTCGTCCGGTCCGCGCACGGCTGGTTGGCGCGGTCGAACGGGTACGCGGTGCCGACCGCGTTCGCGAGGGTGACGAGGTAGAAGTCGAGCAGCCGGAGCTGCGCCGCGGCGGCTTCGGACGGCTGGGCGGCCGCGAACTCCTTGATGGAGTCCAGCACGCGGTAGCGGTCGGGGGCGACCTCCTCCAGCAGGCAGACCTCGTGCAGGTCGTGGAGCACCCGGCGGGCGCCGGCGACGTCGTCACCGATCAGCGCCGCCGCGCCGACAACGTCCACGTCGGGGCCGGTGAGGTGGCCGAAGAGGCGGAACGCGTGCCGCTCGCGGTCGTCCAGCTGCTGGTAGGACACGAGGATCGCGGCGCTGTCCTCCCGCCACGCACCGCTGTCGTCCATGAGCCCGAGCAGGTGGTCCAGCGACCACCTGTCGTGCTTGCGCAGCAACGCGGCGGCGACCGTGATCGACACCGGCAGGTAGCCGCACCGCTTCACCAGCCCGGCCACGTCCGCCGTCCTGCCGTGGACGCGGGCATGACCGGTGAGCCTCTGGAACAACGTGGACGCGTCCTCCGGCGGCATCGGTGCCAGCCGGACGTGCTCGCTGATGTCCGGCTCGCCCATCCTCCTGCTCGTGACGATGGCGAAGCAGTCGCGCGTCTCGGGCAGCAGCGGCCGGATCTGTTCGGGCGAGGTCGCGTCGTCCAGGACCACCAGGGTTCTCGTGCCGTAGAGCTGGGACTGGTAGAGACTCGCCTTCCGCCCCACGGTGTCGGGGATCTGCTCCACGGGCGTGCCCAGCTCGGTGAGCAGCTGGGTCAACGCGTCCGAGACGGACATCGGTGCCACGTTCGGCGTGAAACCGTTGAGCCGCACCAGGATCTGGCCGTCCGGGAAGCGCTGGCGGAGGCGGTGCGCGGCCTCGACCGCCAGCCCGGACTTGCCCGTGCCGTGCGCGCCGCTGATCCACACCGCACGTCGTTCGTCCGAACCGGAGGCGGCCGCGGCGATCGTGGCCAGCTCGCCGGCCCTGCCGGTGAACCCGCCGGGCCGCGACGGCAGCGAGCTGACCGGAGCGCCGCGCTCCGCCAGGGCCGCGAGCTTGCGCAGCGCCGATCCCGGTTCGTAGCCCGCTTCTTCGAGTGCGTCGCAGGTCGTCTTGTAGACCCGGATGGCGTTCACGCCGTCGCCGCCCGCGATCAGTGCCCGCATCAGCAGTTCCGCGTACCGCTGGCTGGCCGGATCGGTCGGGAGCGCACGGCGCATGCGGTCGCGTGCGGACCGGTGGTCACCGATGACGAGCTCCAGTTCGGCGAGATCTCCCACCGCGTCGCCGTAGCTCTCCGCCGGCGAGATCACGGAGACGCCGCCGACCCGGTCGATGTCGATGTCCTCCAGGAACAGCCCGCGCCACAGGCCGACGGCGGTCCGCAACAGGTCGACGGCGCGGTGCTGGTCGTCGTCCTGCACGGCTCTCGCCGCCTCCTCGCACAGGCGGCCGAACCTCACCGCGTCGATCCGGTCGTCGTCGATGCGCAGCACGTACCCGGTGGGCGTCGTCTCGATCTCCGCGTCGGTGGGCTCGAACGCGGTGCGGAGTCTCTTGATGTAGCTGCGGACCAGGGTCCGGCGGTCGGGCTTGCCGGGCCACACGATCTCGGTGAGCCGTTCGGGTGACACGGGTTTGTTCGCGTGCAGCAGGAGCACGACGAGGACGAACCGTTGCTGCAGGTCCCCGAGGGGGATGCGGGTCTCCCCGTGCCATGCTTCCAGCGGACCCAGCATCCGGAACTCCACACGGTCCTCCTCGGTGTCGGCACTCCTGTCTGGGTGGAATGTCGCGCGATGCGCCGCCGACGTGTCGATGTATCCCCTTTTTGTCCACGTTTGATCAACGCGATCCGATAACGGTGGTCCCGTCAGGCAAAGTGCCGAGGGGGAGATCGATGGTGCCCGATGTGTTGCCCTGCTACATCGTCTGCGACGTCTCGTTCTCTATGAACGACCACCTCGACGAGGTGAACGCCGGGATGCGCGAGTTCCGCGGTGTGGTGCACGCGGAACGGCGGCCCGCGGCGCAGGTCCGGCTCTGCGTCGTGGTCTTCGCGGACAGACCGCTGGTGATGCGGCCTCTCACGCCGGCACTCGACCCGGCGGAGCCGATCCGGCCGCGGCAGGAGTCGGGGTCAGACTTCGGGGCGGCGCTCACGCTCGTGCGCACCGTCATCGAGCGCGACGTGGAAGTGCTCAAGGCGCAACGGGTCGGGGTGCGGCGCCCGGTGCTGTTCTTCGTCTCCGACGGAAGGGCGACCGACCAGACCTGGCCGGAGGCGCTGGAACGGCTCACCGGGACGGCGTCGTGCCCGGAGATGGTCGCGTTCGGTCTCGGCGTCGTCGACCAGCAGGTGCTCGACCGCATCGGCACCTCGCGGGTCTTCCTCGGCCGCGACGGTGTGCGGCTGGGCATCGCGCTGGCGTCGTCGGTGGCGCGGACGGTCCTGCGGCCGGACCACGTGTGACGGATCCACGGCGTGTCCACTTCTCGTCCACACGGCCGACGCACCCTTGCTCCGCCGCACGTGAACGGGCACGAGGAGGGAGAGCGGAGATGACGGCGAACCTGGTCCGCGAGTTGAAGACCCTGCGCAAGGGACGGGGTGTGCACGCCCCGAGGCTCTTGGAGAAGATCGGTCCGGCACTGGCCGCCTCGTGCGGGATCACGGGCAACGACGGGTCCGTCACCGCCAGGCAGAAGCTGGTCACCCGGCTGAGCGAGCTGGTCGAGCAGCTGCCGGAGGACCTCCAGCTGCCGGCGCGGGCGGCGTTCGGCCTCGCCCCCGAAACCCGGCAGCCGCTCTACGGGGAGCGCGTCGCCCGGGTCGCGGCGGAGATCGACCGCGACGCCCGCACCGTGCGCCGCCGCGTCGACGACGCGGTCGACCACCTCGCCGACCTCGCGGCCACCACGACCCGCCGCGACGTGGGCGACTGGCACGTCGCGGAACTGGCCGTGGCGGTGACGCTCGACCACGGCCAGCCCGAGGTGCTGGAGCGCTACCAGGTCGTCGCCGACCACGACGGCGTCGGCTCGATCGAGTTCTCCTCCGTGTTCCCCGCGCGCTCGCGGGACGTGGACGTGCACCTGCTGTACGGGGGCACGCTGCAGAGGAGGAACGGCCTGGAACGGCCGGGCTTCACGCTCGTGACCGCCGAGCCGCTGATGCGCGGGCAGACGCACGACTTCGCCATCCGCTACCGGCTGCTGAGCCGGGACGCCATGCACCCGTGCGTCCTGCACGTGCCGGAACGGCCGTGCGACACCTTCGACCTGCGCCTGCGGTTCGAGCGGGACAGCAAGCGGATCGTGCGCACGTTCGACGGGGTGCTGATGCGGTCGGACGGCGAGCCGGGCGGGATGCAGCGGGCGGTGGACCGGGCGGGGGAGGTGCACCTGCGGTTCCGCCGGCTGCTGCCGGGGCTGCTGTACGGGGCGCGGTGGGGCGGCTCGGCCCTGTGCTCGGCCCGCCGCGCCTCATGACCTGCGGGGCTCGTACCAGGCCTCGCCCACCGGCTCGCCCGCCATGTTCCACGCCCACGCCCTGGTCGGCGTGATCCGGCTGTAGAAGCCGGGGCCGACCAGGCCGGTGCGCTCGACCGGGTCGTCGGCCGTGCCGTAGACGCGGATCGCCCGCGCGATGAAAGGTGTCAGCGACACGAGGTCGTCGACCAGCAGGCAGACCTGGCGGCGGCCCGCGGTGATGTTGCGGAACTTGCGGGTGCGCAGGACCTGGTCGCCGGTGCCGCCCACCCAGAAGTGGGTGCCGTCGTGCTCGAAGGCCAGCGGCACCACGTCGGGGCCGCCGTCCTCGTTGGTCGTGGCCAGGCGGGCCAGGGGCTGGGAACGCAGGTAGGCGATCTCCTGTTCGGTGAACATGCCGCTCATACGAACAGGAGGCGGCGTTCTCGACCACTCGGGCCGCGTGACTCACCGGTTGTCACCCCGAGGCGGGCGACCTCGCGGCGGCTCGGCGGGCGGTGGTCGCGGATCCACTTGGAGCGGTGCGCGGCGGCTGGTGGGACTGCCGGTGGACGAGTTCGTCCACAAGCGACGGCACCTGACCACGGCGCTCGTCCACGTCGACCCCGGCACCGGGATCGGGCCCCGGCACCTCGGCGAAGCTCGGAAAGCATTCAGCAGCAACCTGTGAGCCACCGAGAATTCACGGTTGGAGTCGAGAAGGTCTCAACCGGCGCGGCTGGCTTGACAACGAAAGCTTTTCGCGCGAATCCTCCGCCTGTGCTGAAGCGAGGGAACGTCACCACGAAACTGATCGGTGTCGGCGCGTTGGTGCTGGCTGTGGCGGCCTGTGGCGCCCCGCCCGCCAAGGAGGCGCCGGCCGGTGCCGCCGGGACCGCCAAGTCCGCCGCCGAGTTCGGCGGCATGGACAAGCTGGTCGAGGCCGCGAAGAAGGAGGGCAAGCTCAACGTCATCGCGCTGCCCCCGGACTGGGCGAACTACGGCGAGATCATCAAGGCGTTCGAGGCGAAGTACGGCGTCAAGGTCGACTCGGCGCAGCCCGACGCGTCGAGCCAGGAGGAGATCAACGCCGCGAAGCAGCTCAAGGGCAACGACCGGGCTCCCGACGTGTTCGACCTCGGGCTGAACGTGGCGCTCGCCAACAAGGACCTGTTCGCTCCCTACAAGGTCAGCACGTGGGACGACATCGCCGCGGAGCTCAAGGACGCGGACGGCGCCTACTACGGCGACTACGGCGGCTTCATGTCGATCGGCTACGACGCCGCCAAGGTGCCGGCGCCGGCGAGCGTGAAGGACCTGCTCAAGCCCGAGTACAAGGGCAAGGTCGCGCTCAACGGCGACCCGACGCAGGCCGGTGCGGCGTTCTCCGGTGTCGTGATGGCGGCGCTGGGCAACGGCGGTTCCGCCGACGACATCGCGCCCGGTGTCGAGTTCTTCAAGCAGCTCAAGGCGGCCGGCAACTTCCAGCCGGTCGACCCGTCGCCCGCGACGATCGAGTCCGGGCAGACGCCGGTCGTCATCGACTGGGACTACACCAACGCGGCGCAGACCGAGAAGCTCAAGGGCAAGCTCGACTGGAAGGTCGTCGTGCCGGCCGACGCGCAGATCGGCGGCTACTACAACCAGGCCATCAGCAAGGACGCCCCGCACCCCGCGGCCGCGCGCCTGTGGCAGGAGTTCCTCTACTCCGACGAGGGCCAGAACCTGTACCTGAAGGGCATGTCCCGCCCGGTGCGCCTGGACAAGATGGGCGACAAGGCGGACAAGGCCGCGAAGGACAAGCTGCCGAAGACCGACGGCAAGCAGGTGTTCCAGACGCAGGCGCAGGCCGACAAGGCCAAGGCCGTCCTGACCGCCACCTGGGCCCAGGCCATCGGATGACCGCTGTCGCTCCCGTGGCGACGACCCCCGGCGGTTCCACCAGGATCAAGGGTGGGGCCGCCGGTCGGCCTTCCGCGGCCGCCTGGCTCGTCGCGGTGCCGTTCCTCGCGTTCGCCGGCACCTTCCTCGTCTACCCCACGGTCCTCGTGCTGTTCGGCGCCTTCCAGGACTCGAACGGCGCGCTGACCCTCGACAACCTCACGACGTTGTTCACCGGTGTCGTCTTCGACGCCTTCGTGCGCAGCATCGAGCTCTCCGCGCTCACCGCGGTCATCGGCGCGATCTTCGGCGCGCTGCTGACCTGGGCGGTGGCGGTCGGCAACCCGGACGGCATGCTGCGCCGGGTCGTCGTCGCGGGCAGCGGTGTGCTCGCGCAGTTCGGCGGGGTGCCGCTCGCGTTCGCGTTCCTCGCGACCGTCGGCTTCGAGGGGCTCGTCACGAAGTTCCTGCGCGACAACGCCGGCATAGACCTGTTCGCGGGCAGCGCGTGGCTGTTCGAGCTGCCCGGGTTGACGCTCGTCTACACGTTCTTCCAGATCCCGTTGATGGTCATCGTGTTCCTGCCCGCGCTCGACGGTCTCCGTCCGCAGTGGCGCGAGGCGAACGCGAGCCTCGGCGGTACGAGTTGGACGTACTGGCGGCACGTCGGCGGGCCGATCCTGCTGCCGCCGTTCCTCGGCGCGCTGCTGTTGTTGTTCGCCAACGCCTTCAGCGCCTACGCCACGGCCGCCGCGCTCGTCTCGCAGGGCAGCCCGATCGTTCCGCTGCAGATCCGCGGGTTCCTCACCGGCGAGGTCGTGCTCGGCCAGGAGAACCTCGGCAAGGCGCTGGGCCTCGGCATGGTGGTCGTCGTGAGCATCGCGATGGGCGTGAACGTGCTGCTGCAGCGGAGGGTGGCCAAGTGGGTTCGGTAGTGAAGCAGCGCGTCCTGCGCACGGTCGTCCTGCTGGTCCTCGGCGTCTACTTCCTGCTGCCGCT
The DNA here is from genome assembly GCF_042725365.1 of Lentzea sp. NPDC060358. Classification (NCBI taxonomy): domain Bacteria; kingdom Bacillati; phylum Actinomycetota; class Actinomycetes; order Pseudonocardiales; family Pseudonocardiaceae; genus Lentzea; species Lentzea sp. NPDC060358. The sequence continues at coordinate 8,783 of NZ_JBHXCW010000200.1, forward strand.
GATCGCGATGGCGGAGTTCTCCACGCGGGGCAGGGAGGGCAGCCGCAGCCTCGAGTCGTGGACGTCCATCATCGACGACGACGGGCTGATGGAGGCGCTCGTCAACTCGTTGCTGCTGTCGGTCACGAGCGCGGTGCTGATGCTGGTGCTGCTCGTGCCGACGATGGCGTGGATCCGGTTGCGGCTGCCGCAGTTGCAGCGGCTCGTGGAGTTCCTGTGCCTGCTGCCGCTCGCGATCCCCGCGATCGTGCTGGTGGTCGGCATGGCGCCGCTCTACGCGTGGGTGAACTACTTCCTCGGCGACTCGCCGCTGACGCTGACCTTCGCGTACACGATCCTGGTGCTGCCGTTCGCCTACCGCGCGATCGACGCCGGTCTGTCCGCGATCGACCTGAAGACCCTCGCCGAGGCCGCGCGCAGCCTCGGCGCGTCGTGGGTCATGGTGCTGTGGAAGGTCGTCGTGCCGAACATCCGCGTCGCGCTCATCGGCGCGTCGCTGCTGAGCGTGGCGTTGGTGCTCGGCGAGTTCACCATCGCGTCGCTGCTCAACTTCGACACGTTGCAGGTGCAGGTCAACCTGCTCGGCAAGCGCAACGCGGGTGTGTCCATCGCGGTGTCGTTGCTGTGCCTGCTGTTCGCGTTCGTCCTCTTGTTCGCACTCTCGTATGTCGGCCAACGGCGCCGTCAGACCGTTGTCGAGGAGTAGTCAGACATGGGTCATCTGGAACTCAAGGGACTGCGCAAGTCCTTCGGCGGCAACGTGGCGCTGGACGGTCTCGACCTGGAACTGGCGGAGGGCGAACTCGTCAGCCTGCTCGGCCCGTCCGGCTGCGGCAAGACGACGGCGCTGCGCATCGTCGCGGGCTTCGAGACCGCCGACTCCGGCACGGTCACCGTGGGCGGCAAGGACATCACGAAGGTCCCCGCCAGCAAGCGGGACATGGGCATGGTCTTCCAGGCCTACAGCCTGTTCCCGAACATGACCGCGGCGCAGAACGTCGCGTTCGGCCTCAAGCTGCGCAAGGGCGACACCAAGCGCGCGAACGAGCTGCTCGAACTGGTCGGGCTCGCGCACCTCGGCGGCCGCTACCCGCACCAGATGTCGGGTGGCCAGCAGCAACGCGTGGCGCTGGCGCGCGCCCTCGCGATCCAGCCGCGCGTGCTGCTGCTCGACGAGCCGCTGTCCGCGTTGGACGCCAAGGTCCGCGTGACCCTGCGCGACGAGATCCGCCGCATCCAGACGGAGCTCGGCATGACGACGCTGTTCGTCACGCACGACCAGGAGGAGGCGCTCGCCGTCTCCGACCGGGTCGGCGTCATGTCGCACGGCCGGCTGGAGCAGCTCGACACCCCGTCCGTGGTCTACCGCGAGCCGAAGACGGCGTTCGTGGCGCAGTTCGTCGGCGTCACGAACTCGGTGGAGGCCAAGGCGGAGGGCCAGACCGTCGTGATCAACGGCGTCACGGTGCCCGCCGAGCACGACCAGCCGTCGGGCAGCGACGTGCGCGTCATCGTCCGTCCGGAGGACATCGGGGTCGCCGCCCACGACGGGGTGGAGGGGAAGATCGTCGGAGACGTGCTGACGCAGTCGTTCCTGGGGCCTGTCACGCGGATCTCTGTCAGAGTGGGCGAGCAGGTCCTGCGGGTCGACCAGCCGTCGAACCAGGCCGCGGCCTACCAGCCCGGCACGCAGGTCGCACTCGACCTCAGCGAATCAAGGATCATGGTGGTACCGGGATGATTCGAAAGCTCCTCGCGCGCGACACGGCGGAGGCCCACCGGGTCGCGACGCCGTTGGAGCTGTTGTTCGACCTGAGCTTCGTGGTGGCGGTCGCCCAGGCCGCCGCCTCGTTGCACCACGCCGTCTCCGAGAACCACGCCGGCGCCGGGCTGATGGCGTTCTGCATGGCGTTCTTCGCGCTCTGGCTGCCGTGGCTCAACTTCACGTGGTTCGCGAGCGCGTTCGACAACGACGACACGCTGTACCGGATCATCACGATGCTCCAGATCGCGGGCGTGCTCGTGGTCGCGTCCGGTATCCCGGCGGTCTTCGAGCGCCAGGACTACCGGATCGTCGTCGGCGGGTACGTCGTGATCCGGCTCGCGATGGTCGCGCACTGGCTGCGGGCGTCGCGCGACAACCCCGAGCACCGGGGCTGCACCCGCCGCTACGCCGGTGGGATCGCGTTCATGCAGGTGCTCTGGGTGTTGTGGGTGCTCGTCGCGCCGCCCGCCGTGCAGATCCCGCTGTGGGTGCTGTTCATGATCGGTGAGCTGCTGGTGCCGGCCTGGGCGGAACGCGCGTCGGCCACGACCTGGCACCCGCACCACATCGCCGAGCGGCACGGCCTGTTCACGCTGATCGTGCTCGGCGAGTCGATCCTCGCGGCCACGCTCGCGTTCCAGAAGGGCTTCGACAGCGGCGTCAACCTGATCTCGCTCGCCGCGGCCTCACTGGTGATCGTCTTCTCGGTGTGGTGGATCTACTTCGAGGCGCCGGCCCGGCTGCTCGACCTGAAGAGGGCGTTCCTCTGGGGGTACGCGCACCTGTTCATCCTCGGCTCGATCGCGGCGCTCGGCGCCGGGCTCGCCGCGTCGGTCGACTACGACCTGCACATCTCGCACGCGCCGGGCACGACCGTGGCCGCGTTCACGACCGTGCCGCTGGCGGTGTTCTTCCTCTTCGTCTGGTACGTGCAGGACTGCCCCGGCGAGGACGGGCCGCGGAAGTACCTGCTGCCGCTCGGGGCGGTGGCGGTGCTCGCGGCGACGTTCGGCCCGGCACCCATCCACGTCACGGCGGGGATCGCGCTGGTGCTGGTCGTCGCGACCCGGCTGGTGCAGGGGACTCCTCAGCGCGTCGAGGCGTAGGCGCGCAGGGCTTCCTTCTCGGTGGGCAGTCCGTACGCGCGCAGGTGCTCGTTCAGGTTGACGAGCCAGATGCCCTCGATGCCGGTCAACGCCTCGACGATGCGGCGTTGGCGCGAATCCAGTGCGGTGTAAGGGGTTCCGGGCGTCAGCGCGCCGTCGGGGAACGCCAGCCGCAGGACCTCCCGCAGCACCGGGAACACCGCGAGGCCGGTCAGTCCGGGCAGCCGTGCGACCAGCACGTCGAACACCCGGTCCGCGTGCCGGTCACCGGTCTGGCGCAGGGCGAGGGCCGCGTACCCCGCGAGGTCGCCGTCCAGGAACGGAACCTCCTCGGTGCGGCCGAGCGAGCCGGCCGCGACGGTGAGCAGCTCCTCCACGACGTCGTCGGCCGCGTCCGGGCCGGCCAGCGCGATCGCGGCACCCCAGCGGGCCAGCGGCCGCGGGTCGCCGAGCGCCACCACGGGACGCCCGCCGAGCAGCCCGATCGCGACGGACGCCGCCGCCACCGCGGCGTCGTCCCCGGTGACCTCCGCCAGGGCGCGCAGGCTGCCCGGTGCCTCCTCCGGGAACCAGGCCAGCGCGTACGCGGCCATCACCGGTTCGACGTCCAGCAGTGACCGGAACAGCGGCACCCCGGCGCGGACCGCGTCGTAGGCGGTGACCCAGAAGTGCGCGAACACCCTGGCCTGGTCGTCCTCGTCGAGGCCGTACAGGTAGTCGCTGTTGCCCTCGTCCTCGTCGAAGTCCTCGTCACCGGGCTGCGGACCGGCCGCCAGCACGGCGTCACCCCCGGCGGCGAGCCGGCGGTTCTGCGCGACCGGGAGGCCGCCGGGCAGCCAGTTCTCGTCGTACCCGGTGACGATCGCGACCAGCAGTTCCAGGACCTCCCGCCGCTCGATGCCCGCCGCCAGCACCTCCAGCAGGAACGGCACCGCGTGGGCGGTGGCCTTGTACACCGTGCCCTGGTGGTAGATGTTGCCGTACAACTGCTTCAGCGCCTTGCCGCGGTCGCCGGCGTCGGATGACGCGAGGGCGCGCAGCTGGTCCGGCACGTCGCCGGCTGTTCCGTAGGCGTGGGTCAGCCGCGACCAGTCCACCTCGTCGAGTCCGTTCAGCACGGGCGCCATCCTGTCAGCCTTTTCGCCGGGTTCGCCTCGTTCTGACATGCGGAGTGAAATGATCGTCACCATGACCGGTGTCCGTGAGCTCCGCCTGGTCGTCACCGCCGACGACTACGAAGAAGCCCTCCGTTTCTACCGAGACGTCCTCGGGCTCGAGCAACGGGCGGCGTTCGCGTCCGACGGCGGGCGGGTCACGATCCTCGAGGCGGGCAGGGCGACGCTGGAGATCGCCGACCCGCCGCACGCGGACTTCATCGACGACGTCGAGGTGGGCAGGCGCGTCGCCGGGCACATCAGGGTCGCGTTCGAGGTCACCGACTCCGAGGGCGTCACCCGCACCCTCGAGGCCGCCGGTGCCGAGGTCGTCGCGGAACCCACGCGCACGCCGTGGAACTCGCTCAACTCGCGGCTGAACGCGCCCGCCGGGCTGCAGCTCACGCTCTTCCAGGAGCTGGGCGAGTAGATGACGATCTCCGCTGCCGGGTACCGCGACCTCGCGAACCGGGACGTGCTCGCGTGCGCCGTCGTCACGGTCGCCGCGAAGCTGCCGATGTCCATGACGCCGCTGATGATGGTGTTCCTGACCAGGGGGCTGCCCGGCGGGTACGTGCTCGCCGCGTCTCTGGTGGCCGTCCACGTGCTGGGGGAGATCCTCGGCGCGGCGCTGCTCGGGCTCTTCCTGGACCCGTCGCGGATGCGCGGGCAGCTGTCGGTCGGCCTGCTCGTCGGCGCGGCCGCGTTCACGACGCTGGCGCTCACCACGAACGTGACGGTGCTGGTGATCGCGGCGTTCATCGCGGGTGCCGGGCCGTCGACGACGCCGGGCGGGCTGCGGGCGATGCTGCTCGGGCTGGTGCCGGACGCGCTGGTGCCCAAGGCGATGGGCTTCGACGCCATGATCACGCAGGTCGTGTGGGCGGTCGCACCGGCGCTGGTCACGGTGCTGGCGCTGAGCGTCGACCGGCGCGCACCGGTCGTGGTGTCGGTCAGCCTGGTCGTCGTGGCGGCGTGGCTCGTGTTCATCCTGCCGCGCGGGCACGTGACGTCGCGGTCCGGCACGGCGAAGGTGAGCGTGGTGGCGTCGGCGTGGCCGATCTACCTCGTGAGCGCGGCGGCGCTGGCGCAGCTCGCGGTCGCGGAGCTCGTGCTGCCGGCACTGCTCGAGCACCGGGGGATCGGCATCGGCTGGACCGGGCCGCTGCTCACCGGGTTCGCCGCCTGCAGTGCGCTGGGCGCGGTGCTCTACGGCCTCAAGCCGTGGCCGGGCACGTTCCGCACGCAGGGGCTGGTGCTGCTCGTCATCACGGCGACCTGCGTCGGCGCGGTGGCGCTGTTCCCGAACCTGCCGGGGATCACGGGCGCGTTGCTGGCGGCCGGGTTGTTCCAGTCCGGTGTGCTCGTGACGCGCAGCCTCGCGTTGCGCGAACGGCTCCCGGTCGGCGCGCACGCGCCGGGGTTCTCGATGATGTACGCGGTGACCGGCGCGGGCTACGGGCTCACGGCCGTGGTCGTCGCGTGGGCGATGGACGTCGGCTCGCCGGTCTGGGCGGTCTTCGGC
>NZ_JBHXCW010000201.1:0-14299 GCF_042725365.1 Lentzea sp. NPDC060358
GCTCACGTTCTGGTCCAGCACGAACTCGCCCCGCACCACGTGGTCCGCGCCCTTCGCGGCCAGCAGCGGGTGCAGGGCGTAGTCCAGGGCCACCAGGAAGCCCTGGCTGCCGCCCGTCGCCAGGGGCAGGACGGCCCGGCCGCGCAGCGCCTTCTTCGGCAGCAGGTCGAGCAGCGCCTTCACCAGGCCGCTGTAGGCGGCGCGGTAGACGGGGGAGGCGATGACCACGCCGTCGGCGGACAGCACGGCCGACACCGCGGCGCCGATCTCGGGGTCGCGGAGGTCTTCGGTGAGCAGGGACAACGTGGGCAGCGCGCGCACGTCCAGCAACGTCACGTGGTGGCCGGCGGCGCGCAGCACGCCGGCCACGTGCGACACGACCACGCCGGTCGGTGCGGAGTGGGACGGCGCGCCGGAGATGATCAGCAGGTCGGACATGACGGGGCACTCCCTGAGGTCGCGGACCGGGGCAACGCACTCAGAGGCGGCAACACAGGCTTGCTGCCACACGGCCGTAGTCGACGTGGCGACGTCGTGTCATGGGTCGAGTCAACCAACGTCCGCACCGGTGGACAACCGCGTCCAGACGCTGGGATATCCTCGGGGCGCGGATGAGTCGGCAGGGCGGCCGCGGCACGCGAGTGTCGAGGAAAGTCCGGACTCCACAGGGCAGGGTGGTTGTTAACGGCAACCAGGGGTGACCCTCGGGACAGTGCCACAGAGAACAGACCGCCCCGGCGCGAGCCGGGGTAAGGGTGAAACGGTGGTGTAAGAGACCACCAGCGCCCCAGGTGACTGGGGCGGCTAGGTAAACCCCACCCGGAGCAAGGCCAAGAGGGCCCGCGAGGGCCTGCGCGAGCGTTCGAGGGCTGCCCGCCCGATGCTCGCGGGTAGGCCGCTAGAGCCTGCCGGCGACGGCAGGCCCAGATGGATGGCCGCCGAGTGGGACTCGTTCCCACGAACAGGATCCGGCTTACATGCCGGCTCATCCGCCTGTATGCATACGAGCATGCTCTCCCATCTGGAATGCGCCCGTTGCGGCCGCGAGCACGACGCCACCGCCGTCCAGAACCTCTGCCACGGGTGCGCCTCGCCGCTGCTCGCCCGCTACGACCTCGCGAAGGTCGCGAGGCCGACGGACGAGAACAGCCTCTGGCGCTACCGCGACGTCCTGCCCGTGCGCGACCCCGACCCCGCGTTCAGCCTCGGCGAGGGCATGACCCCGCTGGTCCCCCTGCCGGCGCTGAGCCGGGCGATCGACGCGAAGGTCCTGATGAAGGACGAGTCGCTCGTCCCGACCGGGTCGTTCAAGGCCCGCGGCGCGGCGGTGGGGGTCGCGAGGGCCAGGGAGCTGGGCATCGAGGGCATCAAGATGCCGACCAACGGCAACGCGGGCGCGGCCTGGGCGCTCTACGCGGCCCGCGCGGGACTCCGGAGCGTCATCGCCATGCCCGAGGACGCCCCGCTGATCACCCGCGAGGAGGTCCTGGCCAGCGGCGCCGAGCTGCGGATCGTGCCGGGCACCATCGCCGACGCCGGCAAGGCGCTCGCCGACGTCGACCTCTTCGACGCGTCCACGCTCAGGGAGCCGTACCGCATCGAGGGCAAGAAGACGATGGGCTACGAGATCGTCGAACAGCTCGGCTGGCGCGTCCCCGACGTCATCGTCTACCCGACCGGGGGCGGGGTCGGGCTGATCGGGATCCACAAGGCGCTGCACGAGATGCGCGAGCTCGGGTGGATCGACGGCAGGCTGCCGCGGCTCGTCGCCGTGCAGTCCACCGGCTGCGCGCCGATCGTCCGGGCGTTCGACGAGAACGCCGCCGAGTCGCGGTTCTGGGACGGCGCCTACACCGGCGCGTTCGGCATCAACGTGCCGAAACCGCTGGGGGACTTCATCATCCTGCGTGCCATCGAGGAAACAAATGGCATCGCGGTCGCCGTCACCGACGAGCAGATCGCGCACGACCGCAACGAAACCGCACGCCTGGAGGGCGTCTTCCTCTGCCCCGAGGGCGCCGCCACGGTGAGCGCCGTCAAGCACCTCCGCAGCACCGGATGGCTCGGCGCGGACGACGAAGTGGTCATCCTGAACACCGGTGCGGGCATCAAATACCCAGCTGTCCGCCTCTAGGTCACCCTCTCGACCGGCGGCGTTACAGAAGTTCATCTGTTCGAGTGGAGCGCCGAGATCAACTGTCCACTCCCGGTATCACCGCACCGCACCTCCGATCCTCCTGTCAGACGGTCGGCCCCTGCAGCCGGCCGTCCCGAGGGAGGGAAAAGACATGCAGCAACGCAAACTGACGGTGGTGCTGGCCTTGTCGGGCCTCGTCGCCGCCGGAGCGGCCGGTGTCGCGAGCGCCGCCGAGGAGACCGAGCTCCCCGTCTACGGGGTGAAGAGCTCCGGTCTCGACCAGGAGCAGGCACAGCGCCTGCAGAGAGCCTTCGGCCTCAAGGACGTCCAGAGATCCGAGGCCGGGGTCGTGTCCTTCGCGGACGAGCAGCGCTTCCAGTACCTGCCGACCGTCGACAAGGGACAGGGCAAGCCGGACGAGGACGGCAACGCCACCACGCAGACCGCGCTCGACACCGAGGCGCTCAAGCGCATCAGGACCGTCCCGGCCGACGAGGCCGCCAAGCGCGCCCAGGAAGGACTGCGGGCCGCCGGCGTGCTGCCCGGCAACGCGACGCCGGTCGCGCAGTACACGACGTTCGAGCTGGCGGACCCCAACGGCCGCACGGCGCTCACGGCCAACCTCGACACGAGCGTGTCGTACACCTTCCAGCTCGGCGGCATCCCGCTGGAGGGCGAGGGCGCGAACATCCGCGTCTCGTTCGACGCGCAGGGCGTGACGGCGGTCAGCCACGCCGCCAGCACCTACGACCAGGTCGGCACGGTCAAGGTCAACGACCTCGCCTACGGCACCAGGCTGTGCCAGAAGTACCTGGGCGCGGGCGTCAAGACCGAGGCGAGCTACGTCTACGTCGCGGCGGCGCTGGAGGACAAGGCGGACAAGGTCGAGCCGTCGTTCCGCTGCACCGGCCGCACCGACGAGGGCGGCGCCCCGCAGGCCATCACCCTGCCCGCCGCGGTCGGCGCCGAGCTGCCGCAGCCGGGTCCCGGCGAGGAACCTCGGCCCGACGGCTCCGGCCAGTTCAAGGCCCAGTCGGCCGGCACACAGGTCGGCAGCGAGGGCACCGGCAACTGCGCCGGCCTGCCCAACACCGTCACCAACGTCAACAGCTTCAACAGCGAGGCGGCCGGCCACGGCATCGCGCGCCAGTTCAAGTGGCTCGACGGCAACGCGTGGGAGAGCGACTTCAAGGATCCCGCGTTCGCGGGCGGCAACGACACCAACTGGGCCGACAACGTCGACCTCACCTACTGGCAGGGCCACGGCTCCGGCACCGGGTTCTTCTTCACCGGCTGCTCGAACCACAACGACACCAAGCTCTCCAACACCGAGGCGCGCTGGGGTCAGAACGACGTCGAGTGGATGAGCCTCTTCACGTGCCTGATCCTCGAGGACGTCACCGGCGGCCAGACGTGGGGCCAGCGCTGGAACCAGGCCTTCCGGGGCCTGCACCAGATCAACAGCTTCACCACGATCAGCTACAACTCCACCAACCACGGCCAGAAGTACGGGCACTACATGTGGCGCTCGCCGTTCCTGTGGTGGAACAACCCGATGAAGGTCCGCGACGCGTGGGCGCAGGCCAGCATCGACACGCAGCCCGCCTCCGTGCGCTGGGCGACCGCGGGCGTGTACCTGCCCACGACCGGGCAGTACGGCAGCTACAACGACTACTTCTGGGGCAAGGGCTCCGTCAGCCCCGACTACGCCAACACCGGCTGGCTCTGGAGGATCACCGGCCTGTCCTGACCCGCTCCGCCAGAACCCCGTCGAGCCCCCGGCGCCCGCCCGCCGGGGGCTCGGCGCTGTGCGGGACGCGGGGCGCTACCCGGCCGGGACCGGGTCGTCCGGCTGCTCGTCGCGGTGGACGACGGCTTGGTGCTGCGCGTGGTTGAGCCGGTCGAGCACCGGCACCGGGTCGAGCCGCTTCGCCGGGCGGCCCGACGGCATCCGCAGGACCGGCCGGAACGGCTCCCCGGCGTTGTAGAGCTCCTCGAGCTCCGTCACGTAGGCGAGCACCGCCGGGTTGACGATGTCCGCGAGCGAGCGGACGCCCGCCTGCGGCTCGTACGACGCGAGGTAGGTGGCCGCCGCACGGGCGCGCTCGAGCACCGACCTGTCGAAGTTGATGGTCCGCTGGACCCGGCGCCGGGATTGGGCGCTCTGCCCGGTAGGCTCGTCCACGCCTGGAGCACCGGAGGAGGTTGTGATCCCGTCCACACTTCCGTCCGGCACGAGGTCAGGTTCGAGCATGTGCGAATCTCCTCGGAGTCGTGGCTCCGGGCCGCACACCCGCCGGGGTCGCGAACCGGCTGATCAGCACGTTCCCATGAGTGGGCACGTGCGCGGGTTTAGAATGCACGCACTGTGGGTGACCAGGGCGTTCGCAGTCGGGTGAACCTCGTCGGCGACGGAGAGAATCTCCAGCCGGGTGTTCCCCGCCGACCTCTCCTCGGTGATGATGTGTCGGCCAGATTAGACGTAATTCTCCTCGGGGGGAACGGCCAGTTGATCTACAGCCCGGAACAGCCCCACACGCCGTGACGAACTCGTGTTCTACTCGTAGCGCAAGCCCGAGCGCACTCTGGAGTACCAAATGACCGCCATGGACCTGGTGACACTCGCTCAGCAGCAGCCGACGGTGCCGGGCACAAGCAATGTCCGTGACTGGATCCTGGGCAACATCGTCCCGCTGCTCCTGTTGACCGTCGCGCTTCTGCTGCTGTGGCTGGGTGGTGGCAAGGGCGACAACGCGGGCGTCATGCGCCGCCTCGGTGGTGTGATCGTCGCCCTGGCCATCATCGGCCTCGCCGTCACGACAGACGCGGGGTCGAACATCGGCAAGTGGCTCGCCGGCTTGTTCGTCGGAGGCTGACAAGTGCGGGTTCGCACCGACGACGAGGTCTACCGGGTCGACGCCGTCTGGCTCGGCCCGCCCAAAGCGACTTTTCCCTGGCGAGCGCGCTACGTCGCGTGGGGTGTCGGGATCGTCGTCTTCCTCGTCGTGCTCACGATCGAACGGCAGGTGGGCGTCGGGTTCGGGTTCTTCTCGACCGCGTGGGCCCTCGTCGTGACGATCATCCTCACCCGCTTCATCACGCAGCGGATCAGCCACGAACGGCCGCTCACCGCGGTCATGTCGATGTGGGTCCACGAGCTCACCGCACCTCGAGAGCGCACGGCAAGCACCGGTGGAGCGGCCAGCGCCGCCCGGATCCGGGTCGGTCCGCAGCGGCCTCGTCCCAAGTTGAGCAGGAAACAACGGGCGAGACAGCAGGCGCAGCCCCGCCGGACGTCAGCCAGCCGTAAGAAGGAGGTTCGCGGTGTTCGGACGCCGGGGAGACCGTGATCGTCGCTCCGCCCAGCACATCGCCCAGCACGCCGCCGCCGACCCGCGCGAACGGGAGCGGGCGGCGTACTCGAAACGCGGCCGCCGCCTGCCCGGCGAGCAGGCCGTGCCGAGCTACACGCCGTCGATCGCGGCCCGCAGCATCGACGGCCACCTGCTGCGCACCGGTCAGGAGGTCTACGCCTGGTACCGGCTCGCGCCGCAGCGCTGGTCGTTCCGCAGCGACTCGCAGCGCCAGGACCTGATCGCCGCGATCGCCGGCCAGTACGCCGAGCTGCAGGGCCGCTGGATGCACCTGCGGGTCACCACCCGGCCGTACCCGATCCGCATGTGGGCGGAAGCGCACGTCCACAACGCCGTCAAGCGCCTGCCGGACACCCCCGGCACGCTGTCGTTCGACGACTACATGGTCGGCGAGCAGCAGCAGCTGATGGGCCGCTCGATGGCGGAGAAAGAGGTCTACCTGGGCGTCCAGGTGCAGACCCGCAACATGATGGACCGCGCCGTCGAACGCGCGGCCCCCGTGCTGCGCAAGGTCTTCCCGGACGCCGTCGACGCCGAGCTGGTGGCGCTGGACTCCGAGGTCGAGCACCTCGACCAGGTCATCGGGTCCGCGGGTCTCGAGGGCCGTCCCGCGACGGCCGAGGAGATGTCCTGGCTGATGCACCGGTCGTGCTCGCTGGGCCTGCCCGCGCCGCGCAACATGCCCGCCGTGCCCGGTGCCGCGTGGGAGCCGGAGGACCTCGCGAGCTTCACCGACGCGGCGGACTTCCACCAGGAGCCCTACTCGCCGACGGTCACCGTGCGCGGCCGCACCGGCTCGAACGCGGGCATCCGGCGCCACGTCGCCGTGCTCACGGTCGGCCTGATGCACGGCCTGCAGATCCCCGAGGTCGACGACCCGTGGGTGCAGCGCGCCGACCGGCTGCCGGCGTCCATCGAGTGGTCCGCCCGCATCTACGTGCGCAAGCCCGAGGAGGTCTCGGGCGAGCTGTCGCGCCAGATGAGCAAGGTGCGCTCGCAGGTCCGCCACTACACCGACGAGCACGAGCTCGAGCCGCCGCAGTCGCTGGCCCGCCAGGCCGGCCGCGTGCTGGAGATCGACGACGAGATGACGTCGGGCTTCACCGCGCTCGGCACCCGGGTGCGCTCGTGGTGGCGGCTCGCGGTCTCCGGCCCGACCGAGCGCGAGGCCCTGCGCCTCGCGCAGTCGTTGCTGGAGCTCTACAAGCCGAAGGTCGCGATCGAGCACCCCGAGGCCCAGTACGCGATCGCCCGCGAGTTCATCCCCGGCGAACCGCTGTCGAGCGGCGCGTACCTGCGCCGCGGCAGCGTGCTGTGGGCCGCGTCGGCGGTCCCCACGGCCACCGCCGAGGTCGGTGACCGCCGCGGGATCCTGCTCGGCGAGACCGTCACGGCCACCCGCCGCCCGGTGGCGTGGGACCCGTGGATGGCGCAGGAGCTGCGCGACGCGTCGGGCCTGACGGCGATGGTCGCGGGCCTCGGCGCCGGCAAGTCGTTCCTCGGCGGCGGCATGGTCTACAAGACCCTGCGGGCCGGTGCGCACTGGACGCTGCTCGACCCGTCCGGCCCGCTCTCGGCGCTGTGCGAGCTGCCCGAGCTGCGGCCCTACGCCCGGCCGATCAACCTGCTCAACGCCCAGCCCGGCATCCTCAACCCGTACCGGGTGGTCGCCGAGCCGATGATCGAGCACTTCATGGACGAGGACGACCCCGAACGGGCCTGGCGCCGCGAGAAGGCACTGGCGGCGGCGACGCGTCGTCGTCTGGTGCTGGACGTGCTCACCGGCCTGCTGCCGTTCGAGGTCGCCCGCCTGCCGCAGACCCGCATCGTGCTGCTGCGCGCGGTCCGCACGGTCGGCGGCCGCTTCGACGCCCACCCCGGTCTCGTCTTCGAGGCGCTGCGCCGGGACGCGTCCGAGCACCACGAGCACGCCGTCGTCGTCGCGGACTTCCTCGACGAGATGCGCGAGCGCATGTCGCTGCTGATCCCCGAGGAGAACCACGACCCGTACAACGAGGTGCGCGACGACCGCCTCACCGTCCTCACGATGGCGGGCCTGAACCTGCCGAAGGACGGCGTCGGCCGCGAGCACTGGACGGACGCGGAGTCCCTCGGCGTCGAGATGCTGAACCTCGCCGCCTGGCTCACCCAGCGCTCGATCTACGAGAAACCCAAGGACCAGCGCAAGGGCGTCTGGATCGACGAGGCGTTCTTCCTGTCCGAGGTCCCGACCGGCCGCGTGCTGATGAACCGCTTCGCACGCGACTCGCGCAAGTGGAACGTCCGCGTGCTGCTGTCGTCGCAGATCCCCGCGGACTTCCTGAAGATCCAGGGCTTCGTGGCGCTGCTCGACTCGGTGTTCGTCGGCCGCCTCGACGACGACCAGGCCCAGGCCGACGCGCTGCGGCTGCTCAAGGTGCCGGTCGGCGCCGGCTACGAGCAGGTCATCGCCTCCCTCGGCCGCAGGCCCGGTGGGGAGCGCACCGCGACCGAGCGCGACCGGGCGCCCCGCCAGTTCATCTTCGGCGACGGCGCCGGCGGTGTGGAGCGCATCCGCATCGACTTCAGCGGCCCCCACCTCGAACACCTGCGCAACGCCCTCGACACGACCCCCGACGCCAAGCGCGACAGCGGCGGCGAGGTCGTGAAGGCCGAGGACGACCACGCGGCTCCCGCGCCGCCCGCCTACGTGCCCGACGAGATCGACGACGAACTCGCGGCGGACATGGAGCTCGGACTCACGGAGGACGAGGCCCACCTGGTGGGCCATGGTGACGGACGCACCCGCCACCAGGGCGGCGGCGCATGACGGCGCTGACCATCGTGCTCGCGATCGCCGCCTCGCTCTGGGTGAGTCGGCGGTTCGCGGTGCGCGTGCCGGCACGCGCCAAGAGGGTCGGCGTCGTCGCCGCCATCCTGGCGCTGCAGGTGGTCATGGGTGCCCCGATGGCGCACGCCCAGTCCTGCGGCGAGGCGCCGAACCCCGAACGGCCCGGCGCCGGCATGGTCGGCGCCCTCGACCCGCCGGTCGGCAACGGCCTGCCCGGCTCGCCCTACCTCGAGTACGGCTACGCGGGCATGGTCTGGCACCAGTACCAGGCCAAGTGCGGTGTCCTGCCGGACGCCAACGCCACGCTCGACACGTGGGCGGGCAACGAGCTCTTCAGCATCGGCAAGAACATCGTCGGCGCCACCAACGCCCTGCACTACACGGTGATGGGCCGCGGCCTGCTGGTCCCGCTCGACGACGCCGTGAAGAACGGCGTGCAGAAGGTCTACGACAACGTCTACCTGCGCTGGTTCGGCCTGGTGGCGCTGCTGCTCGCGATCCTGATGTTCCGGCAGATCTGGACCGGCGACTTCGCCACGATCTCCAAACGCGGGCTCTGGGCGCTGGCCGCGATGTGGCTCGCCACGTCGACGCTGGCGCTGCCGCAGTTCTACAACCTCCTCGACAACACGCTGGTCTCCAAAACCTCGGAGATCCAGGCCGGGTTCATCGAGGCACCGGAGGAGCAGGGCACGCTGCACGTGCTGCCGACGAAGCTGCACGACGCCGTCGTCTACCAGAGCTGGCTGCGCGGCGCGTTCGGCACGCCCGAGGCACCGCAGGCCGCCGAGTACGGCCCGCGCATCCTCAAGACCCAGGCGTGGACCACCGCCGAGATCGCCGAGGGCAAGGACGGCGACCAGGCGGCCCTGGACGCGAAGAAGTCCGAGTGGAAGGCGCTGGAGGCCCAGCTCGGCACGGCCAAGGGCTACTTCGACGGCACCGACGGCAGCCGCACCGGCGCGGGGTTCCTCGCACTGCTGCAGTCGATCGCGTTCTCGCTGTTCCAGCTGTTCGCGAAGGCCGCGGTGCTGCTGGCCCAGCTGCTGCTGCGCATCCTCACGCTCGCCGGGCCGCTCATCGGCCTCGTCGCGCTGATCCACCACGACCTGCTGCGCAAGGTCGCACGTGCGGCCGCCGTGACGGTGTTCAACGTGCTGGTGCTCGCGGTCCTCGCGGGCGTCCACGCGCTGCTGCTGCAGGCGATCTTCAACGCGACCGGGCTGTCGCTGCTGACGCGGACCCTGCTCGGCCTGATGCTCACACTCGTGTGCTTCGTGATCGGCAAACCGCTGCGCCGCATGTGGCAGATGGTCGAGATGTCGGTCGGCTCGGCGGGCAACGTCCTGCCGATGAGCGGTGGCATGTGGTCGAAGGTGATGGGCCGCAAGAAGCAGACCGGCCCGACGCCGCAGGACGAGTTCTGGGACTCCGTGCGCGAGAACGAGGCGGGCGACGAGGTGCCGCAGCGCGGTCGCGGCCGGGTGCGCCCCGAGGCGTCCAGCCCGGTCGTGGCGACGGCGCAGCGGCTCGACCGCAACTCCCAGAACGGCCAGATCGTGAGCGGGGGCGACTCCTCCGGCGTCCGGTCGGGCGCGCTGCCTGCGGGGTCGGGCCCGGCGGCACTGCCCGCGGCCCGGTCGCGCGTCGTGGACACCCCGACGGTCACCGACCGGCAGTGGGACCGGGTCGACGACTCGGTGCTCGTGCCGTCGCGATCCACCGGCGCGAACACCTACGTGCCGGCGCAGGAGCCCCGCAGGGCGGAGACGGAAGTGGTGGCAGGACGCCCGGTGCACGTGATCTACCGCCCGTCGCGCGGCTTCGAAGTACGAGACAACAGCTGAGAGGGGGCGTAGATGCCGATCCGTACCAACCGCGGCCGTGCCGCGGTCTACCGCAGGCTGTGGGGCTGGCCGCTGCGTTCCCCGCGCCACCTGGCCGCGTCGATCATCATCTTCGTGGTGGTCGTCGTCGCGCTCGGCGTGCTCGTCCCGAGGCTGCTCGACCGCACGCCCACCGGGCAGAACACCGCCGCCCCGCCGTCGACGTCGGCGCAGGGCACGCAGGTGGGCCAGCTGCCGGCGAGCAGCACCTCGCTGCCGACGAAGCAACCCGCCCCGTCCAACTCGGCGAAGGCCGCACCGCCCACCGCCGACGCGCAGCTCACCGCCGAGAACTGGGCGATGAACTGGGTCAAGCCACCGGCGAACAACGACGTCGACAAGTGGCTCGACCAGCTCAAGGACTTCACGACCCCCGAGTTCCTCGCGCAGATGGCCACGATCGACCCGCGCAACGTCCCGAACAGCTTCGACAAGGTGACCGCCATCAGCTCGACGACGTCGTCGGTCGACTTCATGACCACGACGAACCTCGGCAAGGTGCGCATCACCACGGTCAAGGCTCCCGACGGGAAGTGGCGTGTGAACAGCTATTCGAAGGAGGGCTGACCGGTGCGCGTGATGCTGGTGGTGGGCGCCCTCTTCGCGATCGTCGTGATCGCGGTGGCGACGTCGGGCGTCACGCAGGTGGTCAGCAACTCCACGAACCCGGCGGTCAACGCCGGGTTCGCCAGGATGAGCTGCAACGCGGCCATCGGGCCGTGGGACGCGGGCGGCGGCGACAAGGGCCGCCACGACGCGTCGCGGCTCAACGACGAGCAGCGCAACATCGTCGCGCGGATCATCTCCATCGGCCAGGAGCGCAAGCTGCCGCCGCTCGCGTGGCAGGTCGCGATCCAGGCTGGCATGACCGAGTCGGGACTGCGGCCGCTCGACTACGGCGACCGCGACTCGCTCGGCATCTTCCAGATGCGCCCGTCGATGGGCTGGGGCACGCCCGCCGAGGTGACCGACCCGACCTACGCGATCAACAAGTTCTACGACGTGCTGGTGAAGGTGCCGGACTGGGAGAACAAGCGCCCCGGTGACTCGGCGCAGGCGGTGGAGCGCTCGGCGTTCCCCGACCGGTACCACAACTGGGAGTCCATGGCGGCGTTCCTGCTCGGCGAGCTCGGGCAGATCAGCGACCCGGCCGGCTGCGGCGCGGGCGCGGGGGAGTTCCTGCTGGCGTCGAACGCGGCGGGCGTGGCCATCGACTTCACCAAGCAGCAGCTGGGCGAGCCGTACCTGTGGGGCGGCAACGGCCCGGACGCGTGGGACTGCTCCGGCATCCTCGTGAAGGCGTTCGGCGCGGCGGGCGTGAAGATCCCGCGCGTGGCGAACGACCAGTACGAGCAGGGCGGCGCCCACCTCCCGGTGCGCGACGCCCAGGCGGGCGACCTGATCTTCTGGGCGACCGACACGGCGAACCCGCGCACCGTGCACCACGTGGCCATGTACCTCGGGGGCGACGAGTACATCCACGCGCCCCAGACGGGTGACGTGGTGAAGATCAGCAAGATCAACTGGGACTATTACGAGTTGATGCCGCTGGCCGTCCGGCCGGGCGTGTAGATCGCGGGGAGGCGCTTCATGTTCAACCACGACCCCATCCCGAGGCCTTCCGGACCGCCCGCGTCGAGCACACCAGTGCGTGACTACATGGCGGCCGGTGCGCCCGGTGTCTCGTCCGACTACGTGGTGGTGCCGCGCGCGCTGGCCGAGTCGATGCCGCTGCCGTGGCAGCAGCACCTCATCCACGTCATGGCGGAGTTCCACCGCACGTACGGCCACCTGAAGTGGCCGATCTACCGGGTGGTGCCCTCGCGCTACGAGAAGCTCGCCGACCTAGACGAGGAACAGCTGGCCGAGGTCGGCGCGATCATGGAGATCGACTCCGACGGATCTCTGGTCTACCGTGACCGCTCAGGCCGCAAGATCGAGAACGCCGAGGACCGCACGGTGCTGGTCTCGTGTTTGGATCCGATCCCGTCGGAGTACGCCAACGCCAACCAGTCAACGCCGCCGAGGGGATTCCCGGCGCCATTGGGAGGCGAACGCAGATGAGTGACTCGAGCGGGTGGTACTACTGCCTGACCCACCAGACGGTGGAGCAGGGCAAGGGCTGCAAGGGCCCGGACCGGATGGGGCCCTATCCGGACGAGGCGACTGCGGCGCGGTCGCTGGAGATCGCCCGGGAGCGGACCCGTGCCGCCGACGAGGCCGACCGCCGGGACCGCGGCGAGGACTCCTGACGTCCCGGCCCCTGTTGCCCGGGGGCAGGTCCTAGTCTGTGCGGGTGGCTGTGGTGATCCGCACTGGACGTGCCGACCTGGACTTCGACGGCATCCGGACGGAGTTCGGGCTGCCGTCCGACTTCCCGGCCGACGTGCTGGCAGAGGCCGAGGCGGCGGTCTCCCGTTCCGCGGGAGACCGCCCCGACCTCACGTCGCTGCCGTTGGTGACGATCGACCCGCCCGGTGCCAAGGACCTGGACCAGGCGTTGCTCGTGGAACGCGACGGTGACGGGTTCACCGTCCACTACGCGATCGCGGACCTCGGGCTGTTCGTCGAGCCCGGCGGAGCGCTGGACCTGGAGGTCCGGCGGCGCGGGCAGACGATCTACCTGCCGGACGGCAAGGTGCCCCTGCACCCGACCGTCCTGTCCGAGGGCGCGGCCTCGCTGTTGCCGGACGTCGTGCGCCCGGCGGTGCTGTGGACGTTCACGTGCTCGGCCGATGGCGTGCCCACCGACGTCGAGGTGCGCCGGGCGCTGGTGCGGTCGGTCGCCCAGTTCGACTACGAGTCGGTGCAGGCGTCGTTCGACGCAGGCGACCCGCACCCGTCCGTCGCGGCCCTGGCCGAGTTCGGGCCGCTGCGGCGCAAGCTCGCCCTGGAGCGCGGGGCCGTCGAGCTGCACCTGCCCGAGCAGGAGATCGAGCCCGACGGGGACGGGTGGAAGCTCGTCACCCGGCCGCGGGCCGACGTGGACTCCTGGAACGCCGAGATCTCGCTGATGACCGGCATGGCGGCCGCGTCGATCATGATCGAGGCCCGCGTCGGGATCCTGCGCACGCTGCCCGACCCGGACGGCGAGGCCGTGGCCGAGCTGCGGAAGTCGGCCGCGGCCCTGCGGGTGCCGTGGCCCGCGGAGCTGTCGCCCGGCGCGTTCCTCGCCGGGCTGGATCCGGCCACCCCCGAGGCGCTGGCGCTGTTCACCGACGCCACCCGGCTGTTGCGCGGGGCCGGGTACACGGCGTTCAACGGAACCGTTCCCGACGTGGTCACCCATGCCGGCGTTGCCGCGCCGTACACGCACGTGACGGCGCCGCTGCGGCGGTTGGCGGACCGCTTCGCCGCCGAGGTGTGCCTGGCCGTGTCGGCCGGGCAGGAGCTGCCGGGATGGCTGGCCGAGGCGCTGCCGTTGCTGCCCTCGGCGATGGGGGCCTCGGACTCGGTGGCCTCCAAGGTGGACCGGGCCTCGCTGGACCTGGTGGAGGCCCGGGTGCTGGCCGGGCGGGTCGGCGAGGAGTTCGAGGCCGTGGTGCTGCGGGCCGGGGAGGACGAGGCCGAGGTGTTCGTCTCCTCGCCGCCGGTGCTGGCCAAGTGCGCCGGGGAGCGGTTGCCGGAGGGGGAGCGGGTTCGGGTTCGGCTGGTCGAGGCTGATGCTGGGGAGCGGCGGGTTCGGTTCGTGGCGGTGTGATGGTGGGGTGTGGGCCTGGCGGGTGGTCACCGGGCGGATGCGGCCGGACGGGTGGTCGCCTTGCGGGTTGCTACCGGGCGGGTGGTCACCGGGCGGGTAGTCACCTTGCGGGTTGCTACCGGGCGGATGCGGCTGGGCGGGTGGTTGCCTTGCGGGCGGCCGGCTTGTGTTGCGTGCTTTCCCTCAGGGGCTCTGCCCCCGAACCCCCGGCAATCTGATCGGGGGCACCGCGCCCTCGGCGGGTTGATGGCACGCCTGGTGCGTTGGGCGGCTGCCGGTTGCTTAGTTTGGTTGCGTTGCGGTGGGTGCCCCGTCCCAAGTCGCACCAGGAGCTGGCCACAACGAGGTAGGGGTGTCAAGCGGGCGAAAAGC